>CAKSHV010000294.1 GCA_934457515.1 uncultured Clostridia bacterium | reverse complement strand
GTATGCCATGCCGCCGTGCGGAGGTGTGCCGTATTTGAACGCTTCGAGTAAGAATCCGAAGTTTTCCCACGCACGCTCCTCGGTAAAGCCCAAAACCTTAAACATTCTGGTCTGCAGCTCGGTATCGTGAATACGAATGCTGCCGCCGCCAAGCTCGGTGCCGTTTAAAACAATATCGTATGCCTTTGCACGAACCCGTCCGGGGTCGGACTCTAAGTAGTCCACGTCCTCGTCCATCGGTGAGGTGAAAGGATGGTGCATTGCAACATAGCGTTTTTCTTCTTCGTCATATTCAAGCAGCGGGAACTCGGTTACCCACAGGAAATTAAACTCGTTTTTATCGATTAAGTCAAGGCGTTTTGCCAGCTCGCAGCGAAGAGCACCGAGCGCGTCGAACACAATCTTGTCGCGGTCTGCAACAAACATGATAACGTCGCCCACTTCTGCGCCGGTGCGCTTTAACAGTTCGTCAATTTCTTCCTGCTTGAAGAATTTTGTGATCGGCGATTTTAATTCGTTTTCGCCCACAATAATCCAAGCCATGCCTTTTGCACGGTATACTTTAACAAAATCAACCAAACCGTCCAAATCTCTTCTGGAAAGCTTGTCTGCCGCGTTTTTCGCGTTAATGCAGCGAACCGAACCGCCGTTCTTCACAACATCGGCAAACGCTTTAAACTCGCAGCCGTCCATAATGTCCGAAACGTTTACAAGTTCCAAACCGAAACGTCTGTCCGGCTTGTCCGAACCGTAGCGGTCCATTGCCTCTTTATAGGTCAAACGGTCGAAGGTTTCGGGCAAATCAATGCCTTTCACTTCTTTAAAAATTCTGCGAATCAGTTTTTCGTTTAAGGAGATAACGTCGTCTACATCAACGAAAGACATTTCAAGGTCAATCTGTGTAAATTCGGGCTGACGGTCTGCGCGCAAATCCTCATCACGGAAGCAGCGTGCAATCTGATAGTATCTGTCCATACCCGAAATCATTAAAATCTGCTTATAAAGCTGCGGAGACTGCGGAAGCGCATAGAATTTACCCGCATGAATACGGCTCGGAACCAAATAGTCGCGCGCACCCTCAGGCGTGCTTTTGGTCAGAATCGGGGTTTCAATCTCCAAAAATCCGTTTTCGTCATAGAAATTGCGCGCAATCTGCGTGATTCTGTGGCGTGTCTTAAACGCCTCCTGAACAGAGGGACGGCGAAGATCCAAATATCTGTATTTCAGACGGAGCTGATCGGAAATCTCCTTAGTATCGTCAATTTCAAACGGCGGAGTCTGTGCTTTTGCCAGAACCTGAACGTCGGTTGCAAAAAGCTCTACCGTACCCGTTGTAATTTCGGGGTTGTAGTTCTCCTCATCGCGCATTTCAAGCGTGCCTTCAACCGCCATAACATATTCGGGGCGAACCTTGTCCGCCAGATTAAACAGGTCTAAATTGTGTTCCTGATTGAAAACAACCTGAATATAGCCTGTTCTGTCACGCAGCGTGATGAAGATAATTCCGCCAAGGTCGCGGCGGCTCTGCACCCAGCCCGAAACAACGAGCTTTCGGCCCACGTCGCTTTCTTTCAGTTCACCGCACATGTCGGTTCTTTTCAGTCTTAATAGTTTTTCAGCCATTTATTTTTCCTCCCAACAAATCGCTAAGTGCGATTTCTGTTATTTCACCGCTTTGCATATTTTTAAGGTTGACAATGCCCTTTTCCAACTCGTCATCCCCAATTACCGTGCTGTACTTTGCGCCGATTTTATCGGCATATTTCATTTGCGCTTTCACGCTTTTGCCCACATGGTCAAACTCGGCGGATATTCCCTTTTCGCGAAGCGCATAAACTGCGCGGAAAGCGGCCTCTTTTGCCTTTTCGCCCGCAGCGCCCACAAACACCTCAATACCAGCGGTATTTTCAGGCAGTTTGTTTTGCTTTTCCAAAATGTTAATCAAGCGCTCAACGCCCATCGAAAAACCGATGCCCGGCGTCGGCGCGCCGCCCAACTGTTCAACCAAACCGTCATACCGTCCGCCGCCGCAAACCGTTGACTGGGCGCCCAAATCGCCCGATTTAATTTCAAACACCGTTCGGGTATAATAATCCAATCCGCGGACAAGCGATGTGTCCACTTCATAGGCAATACCGATATCGGTTAAGTATTTTTTAAGGTCTGAAAAATGCTGAATGCAATCGTCACACAGCACCGAATCC
>CAKSHV010000293.1 GCA_934457515.1 uncultured Clostridia bacterium | reverse complement strand
CTTAAAATCTTTGCCCGCTCGTCCTCTGAAATGTTCGGCTGAATCTTCTGCTCGTTCACCTTTTCGGGAATTAATTTTTGAACATTTTTTCCGCTTTCGGCATAATTTTTTTCATTTTGCATAAAATCAGTATTGACAACACCGCTTTTTTGTGGTATATTGTTATTAGCATCAATGATGGTTTGAACCAGCTTGGGCAATTGGAGCCCTCTGCTCGTAAACCACGTTGGTGCTTTTTTTATGCTCGCATCCAAAAGGTTCCCGTCCCGTATTTGTTTCTGAACATATCTGTCAATACGGTTTTCACATAGTAATCCCAAGCCTCTGTATTCCTGTGCACGCCCTTTCTTTTTCCCTGTTCATCGGCATTACCATATTTTCTGCTATCATTTGCAATTCATTACAATAGCCAAAGTCTATTACCTTATTCATCATGGGGCAAAAAACTTCTTCGATTATTTCAGACATTTTTTGCCACCTCAATCACCTTTTACGTGTCATTTTTAATTCTATCCCTTGCAATAACTGTTTGAACAATACCATTTTCCGCTCTGATTCCAAGCACACCGCTATCACTGTAATAGTTATATAGCGTTCGTGGAGCTGGATAATGCTTCATCATTGCTATCGCAGTATCTTTAATGTGCAATGCATCTTGTTTTGTTATTCCGCTTTCATGCATTCTATTTTCAACGTGTTCTCGCCAACCCTTAATTTCAATATCTTCGATAGGATATGCCTTGCCTTTATTTGTAATGCCCAATTTTTCTAATTTCCGGTCAATCTTAACATACTCAATCGGTCGCCCGTTAATGTTGCGCGCATAGTATTTGATATTTTCCCATTCATCAGTATTAAGGTAGCATCATCTTATAGAATTTTACAACATGCTGCAAAAGAACAGTATCAGGCTTGATATGAAATACACAGCGGTTAAAGATATACGAAGTCTGATTACTGCAAAAAACCTCACGCAAGCCGAATTTTGCCGTTTGGCAAATACAGGTGAAGAAACGTTGCACACTGCAATCCGAGGAAATAACGTTACAAAGCAGACAGCTGACAAAATCCAAGACGCCCTGGATAATAAAACAATTTTTAAAGTGTCCGATAACACGCCGAAAAAGCTGTCAAATAAAACAATTCGGAACTATCACGCTTTTATATCTTCTGTACTTTCCTCCGCTGTCAACCGGCAGCTCATACCCTCGAACCCATGTGAACGCGTAAAGCCCCCGAAAGTCCCCAAAAAAGAAGCAGAATACATGGAAGACTACGAGGCACAGGATATGCTGGACAAATTAAGCAAGCGACCTCTTGTTCTTCAAGTTCTTGTTGTATTGGTCACAGTAACAGACATGCGCCGCGGCAAATTAGGCGGTTTGGAATGGATAGATATTGGCTTTGAAAATTGCTTAATAAACGTTGAAAGAGCGAGTTTATATATTCCGCATATCGGCATTTTCGATGATACACCCAAAAACGAATCCTCCAAACGCACAATGAAAGTGCCCAAAATCTGCATTGCCCTTTTGAAACGGTTAAAAATAGAACAGGATAAACTACGTCAGCTTATGGGCGACCAATGGCACGAAAGCGGAAAAGTATTTGTACAACGAAACGGCAAACCGATTCACCCTGACACTCTAACAAAAATGTTTAAAAAATTTGCCGACGAATGTGGCGACCCCACTATTCATTTACATAGTATGCGCCACACAAATGCGTCCCTGCTCATTGCAGGCGGAACAGACCTTCAAACCGTAGCCAAACGCCCCGGGCATTCTTCCGTAGCCACAACAGAAACCATATACAGCCACGCAATTCGGAAAGCAGACGAAAAAGCCTCGGCAGTTATAGACATGACCTTAGATATAAAATTATAATGAGAGGTTAAATACCGCTTTTTATTTTTGTCCATAAATTATGGACAAATTATGGACAAAACACAAATTTTTAAAAATCACAAAAAAGAAAACCACCCAACAAATGGCTTTGTTAAGCGGTTTTTCATGGCGCGCCCAAAGGGATTCGAACCCCCGGCCTGCGGTTTAGGAAACCGTCGCTCTATCCTGCTGAGCTATGAGCGCATATAAATCCCGCAATGCGGGATTATTTATTATTCTTTCGTGCCAAACACGTGATATTTTTTTAAAATGTCATAAAGTAAAAAAGAAATCAGTGCAACGACCACAGCTTTCAGCAAATTAAAAGGAATAA
>CAKSHV010000292.1 GCA_934457515.1 uncultured Clostridia bacterium | reverse complement strand
CCAAAGCCTTTAACATCTCCAAATCGACCGTACATAAAGATGTTGCGGTACGGCTTCGGTTTGTTGACAGCGGGTTATACAAAAAAGTAAAACCGATTTTAGAGGAGAACAAGGCGGAACGGCATTTGCGCGGCGGCATGGCGACAAAAGAAAAATACAGTCATTTAAAGGCTGCGGGTAAAAAATAATACATAAAACGACCGCCGAATTTTGGCGGTCGTTTTCATTATGCATTATTTTCGCACAAATCATGGATAAACATCTTCAAAGATGTGTCATCCTCTTTTAAAAATTCGTGAACCCCGTCGAATTGCTCGAAATGAGCGAAATCATCCGGCATAACCGCTTTCAGCGTTTCCCACGTTTCGGTTGCAGACCGAATATCAAACAGCTCGTCCGCCTTGCCCACGCAAAGGTACAATTTTCGCGGATAAATCAGCAGCGCCGTTTCAATGTCAGTGAACGTGTTCCCCGAATTGAACCACACCCAGTCCGTCCAGTTGTATTTGATTCTGTCGTTAAAAAAAGCGCAGGACAGACAGCATTTAATTCTTTTTTCCGCCGCCGTGGTATAAAGAGTGTAAAACCCGCCGTACGACATGCCGAGCATACCGATTTTGCTTTTGTCCACATACGGCTGCTGCTCGAAATAGTCAATCGCCCGCACCAGACAATAAATCTCAAGCGCGGTTACAGACGACCCGAACTGCTTTAACTGATTATCAATTCTGTGCCGCATGGTATCGGTGTACGCCTCTTCGGTGCTGCCGGCATCCCGCGAAAATTCCTTGCGCCACAAAAGCAACTGCGGCGCAAACACATTTATGTCATATTTCAACACGCGGTTTACAATATCGTTATAATTTTCCGAACCAATTTCAAGCAAATTTCCGCACACCTCCGGCGAACCCAAGCCACCATGCTGCACAATTGCAAAGGGTCTTTTCTTATTATCCTCTTTCACAAACAAAATGCCGTAAAACGGAATGTCAAAAACATCAATCTGCATGCGGTATATCGAAACTTCCCCATTTTTTGCAACAAATGTTTTCTTCACGGACGGCACACCGCCCCTCCCCTTTTCGGTTAAAGGTGCGCCCAACATTTCCGTAAATTTTTCTCTGTACAGCTCGGGATTTTTTAAAATTTCCTGCGCAAAATCCCGCCTTTTTCGGGCAGATTCTTTTACCAAACGGTCAATAAACCCCTCAATTCCATCATAGTACGCGTCCCTGTACTTGTTTCCGACTTCAACATCTTCCTTATACACTTTTATTTCTCCTCTCTATATTAAAAGAAAGCAAGCTGCTCTCCCTGGTTTTTGCATTCAAACGCCGAAAGATAGGAAAACAGGCGGTTTATGTCTGTTTCCATGCCATATTTGGCACAAAGCTCATAAAACATGCGCATCAGGCGGTTTCGGTTGGGGCTTGGCAGCGAATATGCGCTGCCATACGCTTTGATGTACCTTTCTTTCAGGCCGGGAAAGGATTTGTCCAGCGCATGATAAAAATATTCGCGGTTGCCGCTTCGCAGCGTTAGCCCCATATCAAAGCAAATTATGCCCCGAACGCCCGCCGCCGCGCACGCCTCAACAATTTTTTTGATATTCTCTTCGGTATCGGTGATGTACGGCAGCACGGGGCAAAGCCACACAACAGTCGGTATCCCGCGTGCTTTGCACGCCTCCAACACCAAAAGGCGTTTGCTTGTCGGGCAAACATTCGGTTCGATAATGCGGCAAAGTGAGTCAGACGCAGTTGTAAGCGTCATCTGCACCACCGCTTTTGTTTTCTTATTGATTTCAGAAAGTAAATCCAAGTCCCGCAGAATTAAATCCGATTTGGTAAGCACTGTGGCGCCGAATCCGTACTTATTAATCAGCTCCAGCGAATGCCTTGTGTATAACAATTTTTCTTCAGACGGATTATAAGGATCCGACATGGCTCCCGTGCCAATCATACACGGCTTTCGCTTTTTCCGAAGCTGCTCCTCCAGCAAAATCAAGGCGTTTTTCTTCACCTCAATGTCCTCAAACGCATGGGGCATCTGATAGCAGTCGCTTCTCGAATCGCAGTAAATACAGCCGTGCGTGCAGCCGCGATAGATATTCATGCCGTTTTTTGCCGACAAAATGCTTTTCACTTCAACAAAATGCATGCCCCGCTCCCCTGCCTTTTTCCTTAAAATTCAATTTATATGACCGCATCTTTTTCATTTTATA
>CAKSHV010000291.1 GCA_934457515.1 uncultured Clostridia bacterium | reverse complement strand
ATGCGGTGACATGGACAAGGCAAACCGCATTTTGGGGTATGATTTTTTCATGGCGGGCACCATTGTACACGGCAATCACATCGGCTCGACCATCGGATTCCCGACCGTAAACGTTGTTCCCGCGCCCGACCAGCTTTTGCCGCGCTTTGGCGTGTATGCTACCAAAACGGTGATCGAAAACAAAGAATACGACGGGGTGACAAACATTGGTTTAAAGCCGACAATTGGCTCGGACAGGCCGGTTGTGGAAACCCATTTGTTTGCCGTTCACAGCGATTTGTACGGCAAAACGGCGCATGTAAAATTCATTAAAATGCTGCGCCCCGAGCAAAAATTTGCCTCAATTGAAGAGTTAAAAGCGCAGATTGCGCGCGACAAAGAGCACGCCAAAGCCTACCTTGGCACCGATAAAACAGAATAAAACGAAACCGCAGAATTTTCTTCTTTGCGGTTTTTTAATTTTCTTAAATTTTCAAAAAATATTGAAATGTATAATAAAATATGCTATACTTAAAGTTGTATGAGTAAAACAGGAGAGTTTTTGACTTATGAAAAAAATTGCAGCATGTTTTGTGCTTATTTTTTGCTTAATCGGACAGACGGTTTTTGCCGAAACGGTTGTGCCGATTTTGATGTATCACAATTTAAATAATTCGTATTTGCCCGAGCATGCCAATGTGGAAATGCGTCCGGACGAGTTTAGAGAGCAGGTAACAACACTTATTTCCGCGGGATACACGCCCATTCGTCTGTATGACTATACTGATTGGGTAAACGGCAAAAAAGACCTTCCCGAAAAGCCGATTATCATCACATTTGACGACGGATACTTAAATAATTACACTCACGCGTTCCCTGTCGCAAAGGAATTAAGTATTCCGATTACCATTTTTATTATAACCGACAGAATGGGCATGTCGGACGGGGTGGCGTACCCACATTTTACATGGGAGCAGGCGCGTGAAATGAATGAATCGGGTGTTGTGGACATTGAAAGCCACACCAATGCGCACAGTGACTTGTTTTTGGCGGACAATAAAACGGTGATAAACGAGCTTCGGCTTTCCAAATATCTAATTAAAAAACATTTAAACCGCGACGCAAACTATCTTGCTTTTCCGTACGGAAACTACTCCGATTTTGTGAAACAGCAGGCAGAAAAGGCTGGGTATAAAGCGTGTGTTAAAATCAAGCCTCTTGCACCGGGGTTAAACCGCAAAGGCGACGATGTGTATGAGTTAAAGCGATTAACCGCGTGCGGCGGCATGACGGGAAAGGATATTATTGACTTAATTCAGCGCTGCGGGGACAAATAAATTCGGTTTTTCACGAAAGGAAAATAAACAATGAAAACAAATATCATGGGTGTTTTGTTTGACAATTATACCATAGATGAAACGGCAGACAAGGCGGTTTTCGGTGATAAACATCCCTTTGCCATCTACACGCCGAACCCGGAAATTGTGCAAATTGCAAAACAGGATAAGGCTTTTTTAGAGGTTTTAAACCGCGCGGACGTGGTAACGCCCGACGGTATCGGCATTGTGTATGCCTCTAAAATTTTAGGCGGGCACATTAAAGAACGCGCAGCGGGATATGACATTTGCTGCGGCATTATGGAACGCCTTGCAAAGCGCGGCGGCACGGCTTATTTCTTCGGCGGAAAGCCGGGTGTGGCGGACGAGGCTGCGAAAAATGCAGAGATTCGCTTTAAAGGTCTTACCGTTTGCGGCACGGCGGACGGCTATTTTGATGAAAAACGCGAAAAAAAAATTATTGAAGACATTCGTGCAAAAAAGCCGGACCTGATTTTGGTTTGTCTAGGCATGAAAAAGCAGGAAATGTGGATTGATGAGCATAAAGATACGCTTGGTGCGGGAATTCTGGTCGGCGCGGGCGGCTCGATTGACGTTTTGGCGGGCAAGGCAAAGCGCGCCCCCGATATTTTCATTAAGTTCGGTTTAGAGTGGTTTTATCGCCTGATGAAAGAGCCCAGCCGAATCGGGCGCATGATGCAGCTGCCGGTTTTCTTGCTGCAAATTATTGTAAAGAGAGGAAAATAAACATGAGAGTTGTTCTTTTGCAATATACCAAAGACTGTGAAAAGTTAATTGCCGCGGGCGCAAAGCTTTGCTATTCAAACGCGGGAATTGACGGCGTTTTAAGCAACATGGAAAAAGACTCGGACAAGTTTTTGAGAATGTTAATGTCCATGGGTCATGAA
>CAKSHV010000290.1 GCA_934457515.1 uncultured Clostridia bacterium | reverse complement strand
GCATAGCGCCGACAGCGTCGCGGTACCATTTGCCCTCAAGCTTAACTGTGCGCCGCATAATGCCGCAAGGGCGCATTAAATACTCCAGCTGTTCGTTCACATCGGATATATTGTCCGGAATCCCGCGGTTTTTTACATGATAGTATTTTAAAATTTCGCCAATCGCATCTTTGGTTATGGCGCGGTCGTTATTCAAAGATGCGTCATATTTTTTCCCGGTCACGGCGGCCGCCATATTGGCAAACGCCTCTGCAAAAGCTTCATCGTCGCTTTTTTTACGGTCTCTGATTTGCTCGTCAAACCAGCCCATATGCGTCCCTCCTCTCCTTATTCGTTCGATACAAGTTTCGTATAGGCTCCGCCTTTTTGCATCAGTTCTTCGTGGGTTCCGCGTTCTGTAACGTTGCCGCGGTCAAGGACAATAATCTCGTCACAGTCGCGTATTGTAGACAATCGGTGTGCCACAACGATACAGGTGATTCCGCGGTCTTTGATAGACTTCACCACATCATACTCCGTCTTTGCATCAAGGGTACTGGTCGCCTCATCCAAAATAATAATTGTGGGATCCTGCGCGAGCACACGGGCAATCTCCATGCGCTGTCTCTGACCGCCGGAAAAGTCCTTTCCGCCCTCGGTTAATCTATATTGATAACCGCCCGCACGCTGCATAATATCCTCGTGCAGCTGCGCATCGCGAGCTGCCATAATCATTTCGAAATCCTCTATGGAATTGTCCCACATTTTTATATTGTTTGCAATGGTATCTTCAAATAGAATAATGTCCTGATCGACAACGGCAAGAGAACCCGTAAATACGCTGCGGTCGATTGCCGAAATCGGTTTTCCGTCAAAAAGGATCTCGCCGCTCCACGGTCTGTAAAGCCCGGATATAAGCTTTGAGAGTGTGGATTTTCCGCAGCCCGACGGACCGACAAAAGCTACACGGCTGCCGGGTTTTAACGTTACACTAAAATCCTTTATCAGTGGCTTGTCGAGGCGCGAATAGCCGAATGTGACGTTTTTCAGTTCGATATTGCCCGAAAGTTTGTCATATTCACCGTCTTCTGTTTCGGTACTGTTATTAAATACCGGGTCAACCGGATATTTCATAACATCTTCAATCCGTTCCATGTCGGCGCGCATTTCCTGAAGGGACTGCCCTGCCGATATCAGGGTTGTTGCAGGCGAAACAAAGGCGGACAAAAATCCCTGAAACGCCATAATCATACCGAAGGTAAACTTTCCGTTCATGGCAAGAAAAACACCGAGTATAAGCACCGCCGTGCCGCAAAGCGAATTCACAAGGCTCGGCAAAAGCCCCAGAATTTGATTCATGTGCAAAAAACGCACCTCATTTGTATTCACGCTTGCCTGATAACCTGCCCATTTCTCAAAAAAGCCGTTCTCTGCGCCGCTTGCTTTGATGGTTTCAATCATCTCAATGCCGGTAACGGTTGTTCCGGCAAGCTTGCCTTCATCACGCATTTGCACGCGCATGATGTTAATTCGCTTTTTTGAAATGATTTCTGAAATGATAAGATTAGTAAACACACAAATCAGCCCAATCAGTGTGAGCAGCGCACTGTATCTTAACATAACAACCAAATAAAAAACAAGCATTAATGCATGGAGCACAAGGGGCGCAAAAGTATTTACAAGCTGTTCTGCAATCATGGAATTTGAAAGCTGCCTGCCCTGAATGTCACCCGCCATACGTTGGGAGAAAAATTCTATGGGCAGACGGAGAATTTTCCACATAAACGCGGTGATTCCCACCGTTGCAAGCTTGCCGCTTATCCGTTGCGAATAAACCGACTGTATCCATGCGACAACAAGCTGAATAACACCGATGCCGGAGAACATAATGATAAAAGGCACAAGCCAGTCGGGATTTTCATGGGTCAGCAATCTGTCTAAAAAAATTCGCGAAAAAGCCGGCGTAATTATGCCGAGCAGTGAAGAAATCACTGTGGTTAAAATCACAAAAGCAATCGCAGCACCCGCGCCGACAAGCCGTTTCCTTGCATAGGAAGCCATAGACTGCGGCTTTCCGCCCGGCTGAAATTCTTTGTTTGGTTCAAAAAACAGACAAATGCCTGTGAACGATTCATCAAAAACGTGCATCGGAACGGTGTATGTTCCGTTTGCGGGGTCATTTAACACGGCTTTGTTGCCGCTAAATCCGTTAAGAACAACAAAATGATTAAAATTCCAATGAATAATACAGGGAAATTTTCCTTC
>CAKSHV010000289.1 GCA_934457515.1 uncultured Clostridia bacterium | reverse complement strand
CCTTCATAGTGTCCGCAAATTAAAACAATATGCTCGTGCCGGGCCATTTCTTTTGCAACTTCCTGATTAAAAACCTTTCCGCGCGGTGACAGAAATACCGTAAGCGGTTTTTCTGCATCGTTTTCCGAAACCGAACGGTACGTATCGTAAATGGGTGCAGGCTGCATAACCATGCCGCATCCGCCGCCGTAGGGATAATCGTCTACCTTATTGTGTTTGTCTGTGCTGAAATCGCGGATATTGGTATATCGAAAAGAGAGCAGCTTATTTTTCGCTGCTCTTCCCAATATGCTCGATTCCAAAACAGGCGGAAACATTTCCGGAAACAAAGTTAAAATATCAAACCGAATCATAAATCCATAATTCCTTCCGGTAATTTAACCTGAATGGTTTTTGAAGAAATGTCAATGTTTTGCACAATTTCCTTTGCGGCAGGCAGATAAAACGGCTTTGCCGCATCCTCGCGCTTGATTTCATATAAATCAACGCCGCCTGTATGAATAACGTCTGCTACAACACCGATTTTCTCGCTGTTTTCATTAACGACGCAGCCGATAAGGTCGGTAATGTAATACGTTTTGTCGGGCAATTCTCCCAAATCGGAGCGCTCACAGAACAAAACCTCGTTTTTAAGCGTTTCGGCCTGATTTAAGGTTTCAACCCCTTCAAGCGAAAGCAAAACGCAGTTTTTCTGATAGGCAACATTTCGGATAACATACGCCGCGGATTTCGTGTAAACTGTTTCGATTTCTTCAAATACTTCGGGATAATCGGTCCACGGCTGGACCTTTAATGTGCCGCGCAAGCCGTGGGTATTCACGATTTTTCCGATTTCAATTTTAGAGTTATTCATCATAAAATGTCAACAACAACCTTCTTGCTGCCGGGAAGAGATGCCGCTTTGATAACGGTACGGATCGCCTGGGCAATCTTGCCTTTTTTGCCGATTACTTTTCCCATATCCTCTTTTGCAACGCTAAGCTGCAAAACGGTTAAATGCTCTTTTTCAACAACGTTAACCGTTACTTCATCCGGATGGTCAACAAGTGTTTTTGCGATTTCTGTAAGAAGCTCTTTCATGTTTGTCACTCCTTATCGTGCAATTATTTTGTGATAGAAGCCTTTTTCAGCAATGCTTTAACGGTATCGGTGGGCTGAGCGCCGTTGCCTAACCATTTCTGTGCTTTTTCAGCGTCGATTTTAATGGTTGCGGGGTCTGTTAAAGGATTGTATGTGCCGATTTCTTCGATGAATCTGCCGTCTCTGGGATATCTCGAATCTGCTACAACAACTCTGTAGAAAGGAGCCTTCTTAGAACCCATTCTTCTCAATCTGATTTTAACTGCCATTTTAAATTCCTCCTAAAATGTAAATAAAAATTATTTATGTTCCGTTAAAACGGAAATTTTAAACCCTTTAACTTTTTCATTTGTTTTGGGTTTGAAAACTGTTTAAACATTTTCTGCATTTGTTCAAATTGCTTTAATAAAGCGTTTACCTGCGAAACCGATGTGCCCGAGCCTGCTGCAATGCGTTTTCTGCGGCTGAAATCAATGGTATCGGGGCGCTCGCGTTCACGCATGGTCATGGATTTTATAATCGCTTCGGTGCGCGCAAGCTGTTTTTCATCAACCGAAACGCCCTTCATTGCCGCTTTGTTCATGCCCGGAATCATGCCCATAAGCTGATCGAGCGGGCCCATGTTTTTCATCTGCTCCATCTGATTTAGAAAATCGTTTAAATCAAAAGTGTTCTGTCGAAGCTTTTTCTCAAGCTCTGCCGCCTGTTTTTCGTCAAACGCGCTTTGCGCCTTGTCGATAAGGGTTAAAACGTCCCCCATTCCGAGTATGCGCGATGCCATTCGGTCGGGATAAAACGGCTCGATATCGTCTAACTTTTCGCCCATGCAGGCAAAAACAATGGGTTTTCCCACAACCGCCTTAACCGAAAGCGCTGCACCGCCGCGAGTGTCGCCGTCAAGTTTGGTTAAAATGGCGCCAGTTATGCCGATTTGTTCGTTAAACTCTTTTGCAACGTTTACCGCATCCTGACCTGTCATGGAATCAAGGGTTAAAAACAGTTCAATGGGCGAAACCGCCGCTTTAATGTTTTTAAGCTCTTCCATCAGTTCTTCGTCAATGTGCAAACGGCCGGCGGTATCGATAATCACCATGTCATAGCCGTTGTCTTTTGCATATTGAATTGCTTTTGTTGATATTTCAACCGGTTTTTTGCCATCTAACGTGAACACATCCGCGC
>CAKSHV010000288.1 GCA_934457515.1 uncultured Clostridia bacterium | reverse complement strand
GTAATATGCGGTGCTGTGGGGTTAAGCAGCTGAATAAACGTCTTTAATTCGCCCTTTGTAACCGAACCTTTGCGGTAAAACTCGTTGATTACAGACATTAAAGCCGCAATCGCGGTGTTAAACTTCATTTTTTCAATATCGTCCGAAACCTTTTTCACAGTTTTGTGCATCAGGCTCTCGAAGTCTTTGGAATAGCCTTCATCCGGCGTCATAATATCCATTAAGTTCCAAACGCGCTCCATGAATTTATGGCATCCCTTAACGCCCTGTTCGGACCACGGTGTGGACTGGTCAAACGCACCGATGAACATTTCGTATGTGCGGAATGTGTCTGCACCGTAGTTGTTTACAATATCATCGGGATTTACGACGTTGCCTCTGGATTTTGACATTTTTTCGCCGTTCTCGCCCAAAATCATGCCGTGGCTGGTTCTCTTTTTATACGGCTCCGGCGTGCTGACAACGCCAATATCGTATAAGAACTTATGCCAGAATCTGGAATAGAGTAAGTGAAGCGTGGTGTGCTCCATGCCGCCGTTATACCAGTCAACCGGGAGCCAGTAATCGAGCTCTTCTTTTGCAGCAAGCGCGTTGTTGTTTTTCGGGTCAATATAGCGCAGAAAATACCAGGACGATCCTGCCCACTGGGGCATGGTGTCGGTTTCGCGCTTTGCGGGCTTTCCGCATTTCGGGCAAGTGGTGTTTACCCAGTCGGTCATTGCCGCAAGGGGCGACTGACCGTCATCGGTCGGCTCGTAGTTTTCAACATCGGGCAGAGTGAGCGGCAGCTGATCTTCGGGCAGCGGCACATAACCGCAGCAGTCGCATTTCACAATCGGAATCGGCTCGCCCCAATACCGCTGTCTGGAAAATACCCAGTCGCGCAGCTTGTAGTTTACCTTTTTCTCGCCCAAACCGTTATCGGTTAAATATTTAATAATCGCCTGAATCGCATCTTTTACTTTCATACCGTTCAAAAAGCCGGAATTCATCATAATGCCATCCTGCACATCGGTATACGCTTCTTTGTCCAAATCCACATCGTTGCCCTCAACCACCTGAATGATGGGCAGATTGAACTTTTTGGCAAAGTCATAGTCGCGCGTGTCATGCGCCGGAACCGCCATAATTGCGCCTGTTCCGTAAGTCATTAAAACATAATCGGATATCCAAATCGGAATTTCTTTGTTTGTAACCGGATTAATCGCGCGAACGCCTTTTAATTCAACACCCGTCTTGTCCTTTGCAAGCTCGGTGCGTTCGAAATCAGACTTTTTGGCAGCCGCCTCCTGATAGGTGCGGATTTCGTCCATGTTTGTAATTTTGTCCGCATATTCTTTAATATACGGATGCTCGGGCGAAATAACCATGTAAGTTGCGCCGAACAGCGTGTCGGGGCGGGTGGTGTACACACGAAGCTTTCCGCCTGTGGTAAGCGCAAAATCAACCTCGACACCCTCCGAACGTCCAATCCAGTTTTTCTGCTGCGTTTTCACCTTTTCTATGTAGTCAAGGCCATCCAAATCGTCAATCAAACGCTGTGCATATTTTGTGATTCTCAGCATCCACTGGCTGCGAAGTTTTTGAACAACCTGACCGCCGCAGCGCTCGCAAACGCCGTTAACAACCTCTTCGTTTGCCAAACCGCACTTGCAGCTTACGCACCAGTTAACAGGCATTTCCTGTTTATATGCCAATCCGTTTTCATACAGTTTTAAGAAAATCCACTGCGTCCATTTGAAATAATTCGGGTCGGTGGTGTTGATTTCTCTTGACCAGTCGAACGAAAAACCGATGCTTTTTAACTGGCGTTTGAAATTAGCCACATTCTTTTCGGTAACAATCCGCGGATGGATTTTGTTCTTGATTGCAAAGTTTTCTGTCGGCAGACCGAACGCGTCCCAGCCCATGGGATAAAGCACGTTATAGCCTTCCATTCTGCGCTTTCTCGAAACAATATCCAGCGCTGTATAACTTCTGGGATGACCGACATGCAGTCCGTAACCCGAAGGATACGGAAATTCAACCAAACCATAGAATTTCGGCTTGGTTTTGTCTGAAGAATCTGCCTCGAAAGTGTGATTCTCATCCCAGTATTTCTGCCATTTTTGTTCTATTCTTTTAAACTCGTATGCCATAAAAGATCGTTCCTTTCCTTAGTCCCGAAGTTCGTCCACAGGGATTTCTTTTGCGTCTGACCACAGCCGCTCTAAACTGTAAAACATTCTGGAGTCTTTGAGGAACAGGTGCACGATAACAC
>CAKSHV010000287.1 GCA_934457515.1 uncultured Clostridia bacterium | reverse complement strand
AGGTCAGCGTGCCCATGCGGACGCGTTTTAAATAGGTAACCGATTTGCCGACGGCATGAAACATGCGCTTAATTTGGTGAAATTTACCCTCGCAAATGGTTATATACACTTTAGAGGTTTCTCCGCTTTCCAAAATTTCAAGTTTTGCGGGGCGCGTAAGCGTCTTTTCACCGATGTCAACGCCGCGCGAAAAAAGAAAAACGTCCTCTTCGGTCACGAATCCGTCAATTTCGGCATAGTAGGTTTTGTCCACATGCTTTTTGGGGGACAAAAGCTCGTGTGCCAGCGGCCCGTCGTTGGTAATCAGTAAAAGCCCCTCGGTGTCTATATCAAGCCGTCCGACCGGGAACGGCTCGTATTTTTTATACTTGTCCGCAATCAGGTCCACCACGGTGGGAACGCCGCGTTTTTCGGTAGACGACAGCACGCCTTTCGGCTTGTTCATCAAAAGATAGATGAATTCCTGATATAAAATCGGTTTTCCGTCCACCAAAACGTCTGCCTCTTCGGCCTTTTGCCCGCTGTCGGTCACAACCGTGCCGCAAACGGTAACCCGCCGTGCGGCTATCATTTTTTTCACATCCGTTCTGCTGCCGAATCCGCTTTTGGACAGCAGCTTATCCAGTCTTATACCTGCCAAGCCTGTGCCTCCTTCACGAACGGCTCTCCGTCCGTGCCTTTTTTATACTGCGGATGGGTTAAGTAATACATGCCCGCCGACACAATCACAATCAGCAAAACAAAGCAAACCACCCGCCACCATTTTAATTTAAATGAACAAATAAACACGAAAGCACCCCCTTGATTCATGGTATGCAAAGGAAATGCTTTCTATTCTTGTCCCGCGCCGTCAGCAGTTGTCGCAATATAAATACCACAGCCCGCGCAGCATAATTTCATCGTCAAACAATATTTTATGGCTGCAATAGGGGACAATGGCGCGCGCCAACCCGCCCGTTGCAATTACTGTTGCGCTTCTGCCGATTTCCTTTTCAATGCGGTCTATCATGCCGTCCATCATCGCCGCGTTGCCGAACACAATGCCGCTTTGCATGCACTCTTCAGTGTTTTTGGACACCACGTGTTCGGGCGCTTTTAAGCTGATGGACGAAAGCTGCGATGCGCGCGCCGTCAGCGCCTCGAGTGAAATTTTCACACCCGGCAGAATGCTGCAGCCCTGAAATGCACCGTTTTCGTCAATCACCGAAATGGTGGTCGCCGTGCCCATGTCGAACAAAATAAAGGGCGGTTTATGTTCCTTAAGCGCCGCAACTGCCGACACCACCATGTCGATACCCAATTCTTCGGGATTGTCGCTGTTAATTTTAAGGTCGTGCTTTAAATGAACGGTTGCCTCCATAACATTAAGCCCCGTAACAAACGCCAGCGCATTTTTCACCGCATTGGTAATGGGCGGCACAACCGAGGACAAAATCACGCCGCGAATGGCGCTTAGGTCGATTTTATACACGTCCAAAATGTTGTTTAAAACAACGGTATATTCCGCTTCTGTTTTATGCTTATCGGTTGAAATTCTGCATTCAAAATATACTTTCTCTTCGTCTATGCAGCCCAAAACAATGTTGGTGTTGCCGATATCTACCGCAAGAATCATAATAAAAATCTCCGTTCCGATGCCGCTTTCGGCGGCATAATTTAATTTTTTCTTTTGTCCGAAAAAGACAGCCGCACCGATTGGTGCGGCGAATTTTAACTCATGCTTATTTTCAGTCTGCTTTGGTCACTTTATGAAGTGCCTTTGCAATCGCCGTGCCAACAATGCCGCACGCAATCGCCTCAACCAAGCCGTTTATGCCAACGAACGCCGCAAGGAACGCCAAAACGTTCGCGCCGCCCCGCATAGCCATAATATAATCCGAATTGCCAAACAATATAAGCAAAAAACCCACAAAGAACAGTGTGTTCAAAAGGGCACCCGCAACGCTGGACACGCCAAACGCCCAAACCGAAGTGTTGCCTCTTTTTTCAAACGCCTTGAAAATCACGCCGCACAAGTAACCCATCAGTGCGCGCGCAACCACACAGATAATAAACGTAAAAAACGGATTAATCGAAAACAGCGTTGTGCCGAACCTGCTCATGCCAAAACACTGCGCAAAGCTGGTTAAGCCAAACACTGTGCCGAGCACCAAACCCGCAACAGGCCCCATGGTAACCGCACCGACGATTACCGGAATGGTAATCAGCGTAATTTCAACAAAGGGCATTTTTATATAACCGATAGGAGTAAACGCCATAAGC
>CAKSHV010000286.1 GCA_934457515.1 uncultured Clostridia bacterium | reverse complement strand
CGATGTGGGCGGCAGATTCTCTGTTTTAACGGCGGTTGGTTTGCTTCCGATTGCAGTAAGCGGTGCGGACATCGATAAAATTATGCAGGGTGCGGCAAAAGCTTGCAACGATTTTGCAAATGAGGATTTGGACAATAACATTTGCTATCAGTATGCGGCAGCCCGCAACGCACTGTACAGAAAAGGCTACACAACCGAAATTATGGTTAACTACGAGCCTTATATGCACTACTTCTCCGAATGGTGGAAACAGCTGTACGGCGAAAGCGAAGGCAAGGACAACAAAGGTTTGTTCCCGGCAGCAGTTGATTTTTCGACCGATTTGCACTCGATGGGCCAGTACATACAAGACGGCAGACGCGGTTTGTTTGAAACGGTTATTCACGTTGAAAAGCCGAAAAAAGACATTATGCTTACCGAGGACAAGGACAATGTGGACGGCCTGAATTTCCTTGCGGGCAAAACGATGGACTATGTGAACAAAAAGGCATTTGAGGGCACGGTTATGGCACACGTTTCGGGCTCTGTTCCGAATATTATCGTATCCATTTCCGAGGCAGACGAAGAAAACTTCGGCTACATGGTTTATTTCTTCGAAAAAGCGTGCGGCATCAGCGGCTATCTGCTTGGCGTAAATCCGTTTGACCAGCCGGGCGTTGAAGAGTATAAAAAGAACATGTTTGCGCTTCTCGGCAAGCCCGGATATGAAGAACTTAGAGAAAAATTGGAAAATAAATCAAAATAATGGAAAAAACTCTTGAAATTTTTCCGAATTTATAGTATGATATAGTAAAGAGATACAAAGCAACAAATTAAAAGGAGGAATGATGTATGATTAAAGTGATTATCGGCAAAAAAGGTTCCGGCAAAACAAAGCATATGATTGATGAGGTTAACACCGCCGTCAAGGAAGAGCCGGGCAGCCTGGTTTTCTTAAGCAAAGGCAACCGTTTAATGTATGACCTGGCGCATGATGTCCGCTATGTGAACACCGAAGAATTTTCAATTGAAAATTATGACGAGTTTTACGGATTTGTTTGCGGTATTATTTCAAATAACTTTGATACATCGCATATTTTTATTGACAGCATTTGGAAAATCGTTGATACGGGCGAGGGCGGTTTTGAGAACTTTTTAAAGCAGCTGACCGCAATCGGCGACAAGTTTAACATTCATTTCTCTATTTCCATATCTGCCGACAGAGCAGAAGCTCCGACATACCTTGAGTCTTATTTGGTAGAGGTTTAATTATTGTATCATAAACTGCCCTAAACATATTTTCGTGTTTAGGGCAGTTCATATGAATAGCTGTATCAGCACAACAAACACATTTTTATTTCAGAAAAGCGAGGAACAAACACATGAGAAGCGATTTAATTTTTCACCCGGAAACCAGCGTTGCGCCTCTTGGCTTAATTGCCATGGAAAGCGCAAAGGATTTAGGCGAAAAAATAAATAACTACATCGTTAAATGGGCAAACGAAAAGGGAAATGCGCCCGAAAGCGGCACATTTTTAATCGAGGCTGCGTGCCCGCGTTTTTCTTCCGGCGACGCGAAGGGAATTATCAAATCCACCGTCCGCGGAAGAGATTTATTTATTTTGGTGGACGTTGCAAACTACAACTGCACCTATGAAATGTTCGGTATGCGCAATCAGATGTCGCCGGACGACCATTTTCAGGATTTAAAACGAATCATTCAGGCTGCCAGCGGCAAGGCGCACAGAATCAGCGTGATTATGCCGACACTTTACGGCGGCAGACAGCACAAGCGTTCTTTCCGCGAGTCGCTTGATTGCGCGGTTGCGCTGCAGGAACTGCAGAACATGGGCGTTTCCAACATCGTAACGTTTGACGCACACGACCCGCGCGTGCACAACGCGATTCCGCTGATGGGCTTTGACAATGTTATGCCCTCTTATCAGGTGTTAAAGGCAATGTTTAAAAACATTCCCGATTTCCACCCGGTTAAGGATAATTTTATGGTAATCAGCCCCGATGAGGGTGCGATTAACCGCAACATGTACTATGCATCGGTTCTCGGCGTTGACCTTGGTTTGTTCTACAAGCGCCGTGACTATTCGGTTATCGTAAACGGCAGAAACCCGATTGTGGCGCATGAATATTTGGGCAACTCGGTTGAGGGAAAAGACGTGTTCATTGCAGACGATATTATTTCTTCGGGCGAATCCATGTTAGACATTGCATACGAGCTGAAAAAGAGAAAGGCAAACCGCATTTTCACCTATGCGACCTATGCTATTTTCACAAACGGCTTAGACA
>CAKSHV010000285.1 GCA_934457515.1 uncultured Clostridia bacterium | reverse complement strand
GAGAAAAAATTGACCGGCAAAAAATTATTTTTGATTATTGCAGCGGTAGTTTTCTTCTTTGCCGCGGCATATTATGTGCTTCACTTTTTTGTAAATACCGACCAGTTCAAGCGCCTTACGTCTTTGTTTGAAGAGAGTGGAGATGTGAAACGCGTGACATTATATAAAGACGCTGTTGTTTTTTGGAAAAGCAGTCCGGTTTTCGGAATCGGGTACGGTCAGTATCAGATCTATTCAAGATATCAGGGATATTCCCATTCCACTTATGCGGAAATATTGTCCTGCGGCGGACTGATTGGCTGTTTTATTTTCTTTCTCCCGTTGCTTAAGCGGTTTTTCTCTTATTTTAGGACATGCATACGAAAACAATACCGTTCCGCCTACAACTTTAAAACACTGTTTATTATCTTTTGTATAGAATTGTTTATGGGTATCGGACAGATTTTTATTTACAACATGCTGCATCTTACAGTGCTTTTAACAATATTCATGCTTCCGGAAATCATGCCGGATGCATTCGGTGCGAAACCGGATAATGAGGAGGAAATGAATTATGAGTGTGTTTAAAACCGTATTTTCAAAATTAAACAGCAAACGTGTTTTCAACTTTCTGCCGGATGAGGCATTTGTTCGGTTGCAATATTTTGCAAACACCGGAAAAAAGCTGAACCTGAATCCGCCGAAAACTTTTAACGAGAAGCTGCAATGGCTGAAAATTCACGATCATAATCCGAAATATACCGATTTGGTTGACAAATGTGAAAGCAAGGCGATTGTGGGCGACATAATCGGGGAGCAGCATATTATTCCGATGTATGGCGTTTGGGACAAATTCGAGGACGTTGATTTTTCAAAATTGCCGGATACATTCGTTTTGAAATGCACGCACGACTGCGGCGGCTTGGTTATTTGTAAAGATAAATCCAAATTAGATATGGAAAAGACAAGAAAAATAATGACAAAATGCCTAAAACGGAATTATTACTGGGGGTCCCGCGAGTGGACATATAAAAACGTTAAGCCGCGCATTATCGCCGAAAAACTGATGACGGATGACAATATCCCCGGTGAGGAGAGTGAACACGCGGACGGATTGATTGATTATAAATTTTATTGTTTCAACGGAGTTCCCAAATTTCTGTATGTTGCATTTGCAAACATGAAGGACGGCAATAAAAATGATGCTATGTCTTATCTTTATACAGACTGGACACCGGCACATTTCAGTCGAACAGATCATGAGGCATTTCCTTTTGAAATAGATAAACCTGAAAGATTTCCTGAAATGATTGAAATTGCAAAAAAACTTTCAAAAGGGATTCCCTTTGTTCGGGTGGATTTGTATTATTTGCAAAATGAGATTTATTTTTCGGAAATGACTTTTTGTCCCGGAAGCGGGCTTGGTGTTTTTTCTCCGCCGGAGGAGGAGAGAAAGCTGGGAGATTGGATTACACTTCCCCCTCAAAAAGTGATTAAGTGAGAAAGGGTATTTATGCGTAAGAATGACTCGAGAGTCGGTAAGGCGGTTATAAATTCGGGAACGGCGATTGCAGCACAAATTGTTACGCTGATTTGCGGATTTATTCTGCCGAGGCTGATTTTAACCTATTTCGGTTCGACATATAATGGTATTATCTCATCCATAACGCAGTTTACCGATTGTATTATTTTACTTCGTGCAGGAATCGGCGGTGTGACGCGTGCGGCCCTTTACAAGCCGCTTGCAGAGCATGACACGCAGAAAATCAGCGGAATTATGAATGCAACGCAGCGTTTTATGCAAAAAGTTGCGCTGATTTTTGCAGGATGTCTTTTTGTTTTTGCCTGCATTTATCCGTTTGCGGTTCGGAGTGAATTTGATTGGATGTTTTCTTTTACGCTGGTTTTGATTTTGGGAATCAGCACGTTTATGCAAAGCTATTTTGGTATAGCATATCAGATGCTTGTTAATGCGGACCAGCGAAGCTGCATTTACTCGGCAATTACCATGTGCACTATCATTTTAAACACATTAATTGCTTCGATTTTAATTGTAAACGGTGCTGAAATACGCGTGGTTAAACTGGCAAGTGCGCTTGTTTTTTCAATCAACCCCATTGTTTTAAATGTTTATGTCAGCAAGAGATATCATTTGAACAAAAAGGCGCCTGCCGATAATTTGGCGCTTAAGCAGCGATGGGACGCTTTTGCGCAGCAAGTTGCCTTGTTTATTACGAACAATACCGATATTATTATTTTGACGATATTTACAAATTTAAAAGAGGTGTCCGTTTACACAGTTTACTAC
>CAKSHV010000284.1 GCA_934457515.1 uncultured Clostridia bacterium | reverse complement strand
GCCTCACTTGACAGCTTATATAGATTACCACACATCTCGAATTTTGTCAATACTTTTTTTGAAAAAATTTTAAATTTTTTGAATTTTTTATTTGTCTTGACAAACCCGCGTTTCTTCTATACAATATATAGTATGGACAAGATAAAAATAAACGAAGTCATTTTGGTTGAAGGAAAATATGATAAGATAAAACTCGACTCAATTGTTGACGCGACAGTCATCGCGGTCAACGGTTTTTCGCTGTTTAAAAACAAGGACATGAAGCAATTAATTCGCCGATATGCCGAAACGCGCGGTATTATTGTGTTTACCGATTCCGACTCGGGCGGTTTGCTGATTCGCAGGCATTTGCAGCAAATTGTCCCGCCCGAATACATAAAAAATGCATATATTCCGCAAATTCCCGGTAAGGAAAAGCGAAAGATAAAACCCGGAAAAGCCGGATTACTAGGTGTTGAAGGCGTTCCGAACGATGTGATTTTAACTGCCCTTACGCGGTGTGCCACAGCCGGGGACGTTTCCGCATCGCCCATTACAAAATTCGACCTGCTTTCAGCCGGTCTTTCGGGCGGAAAAGATTCCGCCGAAAAGCGAAAAGCACTGCTTAAATCGCTGGATTTGCCCGAAAATTTATCGGCTAACGCTTTTTTAAACGCGATTAACGCGTTTATGACCCGCGAAGAATTCGAATCCTACTTAAATAAAAAGTGAGAATGCGTAAATTTACGCATTCTCACTTTTCTTTACCGAAACCTGTTTTCGGCATACGAATTTATAAAATCATTCATGCAGAGGAATGATAAAGGATTGCGCGCCCATATAACCGGGTGCAACTTCATACTCATCAAACGAAACGACCAGCTTGCCCGCCTCGTTTACATAAAACTGCACATTGTCCGGCAGCGACTTAAACGCAAACGCATCGTTTGTGTCATCCCCCGGCAGGAAATAGGTCAGCGAATCATCTTCCGCCATTTTTTCTTTCATTTGCTTAACCACTTCATTATAAATATACGTCTTATAATCAAAGCCTTTTTCAAACAAATCTTCCAGTTTCAAAAGGCGGTCCGCCTGTTTGTCGATGGTATAATACCGGATAAATTCGGTTCCGCTTGCCATAATCAGCGTGGTGTCCATGCGCACAGTCAAATATTTGTCGTTGTCCAGAATCACACGTGCGCGGTTCTCCAGCCGATAATTTCCCATGCCGTTGCTTTCCGCTTTGTCACTCTCATACGTTTGAATCAGCGACTCGCAGTACGCCTGCATGTCTTTATTCAGTTCCTTTTCGGCATTGGTGTATTCCTTGATTTCGGGAATTTCAATCTTTGCCGCAAAATTGTTGCTTTCATCCTCATATGTTCTGAACGTTACAAGCTTTGCCAAATCACCGATAACAGGAATATCCTGCATGGCATACGCCACATTTGCCCCCGCATTCGCCAAAACGGTCACGCCGATTACAAACGCCGCCGCACATCCTGCTGCAATTTTCAGTCCTTTTACCCAAACTCGTTTCATTTTACTCTCTCCTTTGCTCAAGATTTTTTTATTCAGTTCTGCTGACGGCGTTTCTTTTGTTCCCAACGCCGCACGCAGTTCTTTATCAAAATCCTTCATATCCGTTCTCCTCCAATCTTTGTTTCAAAATCTGCTTTGCACGAAACAATCTGCTTTTCACCGTCCCGACGGGGCAGCCTAATGTTTTTGCAATTTGTTCCAGCGGCATATCCGCATTGTAGTACAGCAAAACCGACTCTTTATAATTTTCGGGCAAGCTTTCAACCTGACCGCGCAAAAATGTATGCAGTTCTTCTTTTTCCGCATTTTCTTCGCAATCCGACGCACTTGCGGCATACACATCCGCATACGTTTCGGTCGGTGCAATTCTCTGCCGCCGTGCAAAACGGCGTCTGCTGCTTTTTGCCTTCCAAAGACAGCACTGCATAATAAAGGGCAGCGGATTTTCTTTAAAATCAGGCAAATTCATAATTTGCATAACCTGCAAAAAAGTTTCCTGATACAAATCGTCCGCATCCATCCTGCTTCGCGTAAGCCGAAGACACATGCCATACACGCGTTTTCCGTGGGTTTCTATAAGCTCCTGCATAGTGTCCACCTCTCATTTCCCCCTTTCACTGATTTAATCGACACAACGAACATAAAAGTTCCCGGAATTTCAAAATTTTGTTGACTTATTTTTTTCTGCATGATATCATAGTTTAAAAAGGACGTGATATATGTATGCAAAAAAGCGAATTTTTAGGAAAATCGCTTTCCGCTCTTG
>CAKSHV010000283.1 GCA_934457515.1 uncultured Clostridia bacterium | reverse complement strand
CTTTAAAACATTAATCGAAGCCGATCCGAAAATCGCTATGCTTTCTTATTCTACATACGGCAGCGCAAAAAGCGAGCTGGTTGATAAAATGCAGCTGGCTACAAAGCTTGCAAAGGAAAAACGCCCCGATTTGGACTTAGACGGCGAATTGCAGGCAGACGCAGCCATTATCCCGGCTATCGGCCAATCCAAAGCACCCGGTTCCACCTTGGCCGGTCATGCAAACGTTTTGGTATTCCCGGATTTGGATGCCGGAAACAGCGGCTACAAACTGGTTCAGCGTCTTGCAAAAGCAGAGGCATACGGCCCGGTTACCCAGGGTATCGCAATGCCGATTAACGATTTGTCGCGCGGATGCGTTGCAGACGATATCGTGGGCGTTGTTGCCATCACTTGCGTTCAGGCTCAGAACAATAAATAAGATTGAAAGATAAAGGAGAAAAAATATGAAAATTTTGGTTATCAATGCCGGAAGCTCTTCTTTGAAATATCAGCTTATCGATATGGATTCCAAAGAAGTTATGGCAAAAGGCCTTTGCGAAAGAATCGGAATTGACGGTTCGCTTTTGAACCACACCGTAAACGGTAACAAATTGCAGATTCCGACCGAAATGAAGAACCACGCACAGGCAATCAAAGCGGTTATCGCCGCACTTTTGGACAAAGAACACGGCGTTATTTCGGACATGAGCGAGATTTCGGCGGTCGGTCACAGAGTGGTACACGGCGGCGAAAAATTCAGTCAGTCGGTTGTTATCACCGAGGCAGTTAAAAAGGCGCTTGAAGAGTGCATCGATTTGGCACCTTTGCACAATCCGCCCAACTTAACAGGTATTAACGCATGCGAAGAAGCAATGCCCGGCGTGCCGCAGGTTGCAGTGTTTGACACCGCATTCCACCAGACCATGCCTGCAGAATCCTATTTGTATGCGATTCCTTACAAATATTATGAAAAGCACAAAATCAGAAGATACGGCTTCCACGGCACTTCGCACAAATATGTTGCAGGCCGTGCGGCAGCAATGCTCGGCAAGAACATTGAAGATTTAAAAATTATCACCTGCCACCTGGGCAACGGTTCGTCCATCACAGCTGTAAACGGCGGAAAGAGCATGGATACAACCATGGGCTTTACACCTCTTGCAGGCTTGCTTATGGGCACGCGCTGCGGTGATATTGACCCCGCAATCGTAACGTTCTTAATGGAAAAAGAAGGACTTTCCGCATCCGAAATGGACACTGTTATGAACAAACAGTCGGGTATTTTCGGACTTTCGGGCGTTTCGAGCGACTTCAGAGATGTTGAAAAAGCAGCAGCCGAGGGCAACAAGGTTGCACAAATCGGTCTTAACATGTTTGACTATCAGGTTAAGAAAACCATCGGCGCGTATGCGGCGGCTATGGGCGGCGTTGACGCGATTGTGTTTACTGCAGGCGTCGGCGAAAACAACAAGGTTCTGCGCGCAAACGTTGCAAAAGGACTTGCATTTATGGGCGTTGCAATCGATGATGAAAAGAACGCGGTTCGCGGCGAAGAAATCGATATTTCCGCACCGAACGCAACCGTTCGCACATTGGTTATCCCCACAAACGAAGAGCTTGCAATCGCTATGGAAACCCAGGCGCTGGTTGACTGATTTTAAAACGTTTCCTTGCGGATTGTTTGAAAAAATTGCTTAAAATTTTCAAAAACACTTGACAAATGGACGAGAATACAGTATAATAAGAAGTGCTGTATGGATATCGGAGGGACAGCTATGCTTATTTCCGTTTCGGAGCTTTTTAAACTTGAAAACAGCGAAAAGAAGATTTCGGAATCGGTGGATTTAAGCGGCGTTTCCTTTTCTCCGCTCCCTGTTTCTTTCAGAACACCTGTTTTGGTGGAGGGAAAGTTAAAAAACGCGGGCGGTGTCATCACGCTGGAGGCAGAGGCTAAAGGCGAGTATGAAACCGTGTGCGACAGGTGTGGCTGTGCGATAAAAGAATCCATTCGGTTTGACATTCGGGAAAATTACGTGCGAAATGCCTTGAAAGCCGAAGAGTGCGACGAAGATACGGTTGTATTGGAGGGGCAGGAGATTGACCTTACCAAAACCGTAGGCGAGTTTGCTTTCAGCGCAATGCCCACAAAGCATTTGTGCTGCGAAAGCTGCAAAGGGCTTTGCCCAAAATGCGGCAAAAACCTAAACGAGGGCGCATGCGGCTGCAAGGACGACGAATGGGATCCCCGATTTGAAGCGTTAAGAGGATTATTTGACTGATTTTATGGTCATTTACTATAAGGAGGTG
>CAKSHV010000282.1 GCA_934457515.1 uncultured Clostridia bacterium | reverse complement strand
GTCGTAATACTCGCCCCTGAACGTAAGCGAGGCGTTATTATCGCTTTTTTTCAATATATCGCCCTCAAGAGTTGAAATCACATAGCCGCCGTTTTCCTTATTGACAATCACTTTTAAATACTGATTGGAAAGCTCAACCGTCTCCGCATCCTCCGCCGCTGCGGGAAGCGCAGCAAACAGAGTCAGCAGAAAGGAAAGCGAAAGCAAAATGCAAAAAATTCGTTTCATCATGTTTATCTTTCACCTCCGTTTAATACACATACACATAGATTACATACATTTTTCTGTCGCTCTCCTGCGACAAAACCGTGTAGTAACCCTTATCTGCCGCCGTAAAGCCGACCTCGGGGGCAAACGCCTTTTCGTATTTCATCTGCGCCGCCGTTTTATAGCCCCTTGCAAAATAGAATTTTGCACCGTCTGCCGTATTTTGCAGACGAATAATCTCTCCGTATGTGGTATACACATCATTTGCATAAAGAGTGGTGCCGTTTATGTTAAATGTGTATGCGTCATCCGAAACAACAACCGTGAAATCCTTTTCGGCTTTGTTGCCCAGGCGGTCAAGCGCGGTAACGTGTGCAAAATACATGCCCGCCTTATTCAAAGAAACATCGCTTGAATCAACCGAAACGGTAACGCCCTTTGAGGGATTTTTAATGTCGCCCGCACGGTCGCCCATCGGATTCTCGGCGCCCGACTGCAAATCAAAAGCCGTCGTTTCATCCAAAATAAGAGCCTTAAGTTCATCTTCTGCCGTGCCCGTTTTCACATGAACGCTGCCCGATTTGAACGAAAGGGTCGGCGCGGTTCTGTCAATAACCGAAACATTGGTTTCCACGATATTTTCATTGCCCCACGCATCTAAAGCACTAATCGTATACGCGCCGTTTTCGGTTACGGTAACAAAGTGCGTGTACGTCTTTCCGTTCACCTCTTTTGTTTCGGCAACAACCGCAAGCTGTTTACCCGATTTTGTTTTGCAGCTTACCGAAACAGCGTTCTGCTTATCGTCCACAACATTTAAGAGAATCACAACATCACGGCTTGTGTACATATTGCCTGCAAGATAGGTATCGTCACCCGAAAGGGTTTTCCCCTCGCCCGCAAAATCCATGCTAAGTTTAATGTCGGGCGCGCGGTCATCGATTTGGTTAATTACGGGATAGTCGCTAAACACGTTACCCGCTCTGTCCGCAAACCGAATAAGCTTCTGTCCGTTTTCTGTAAAGGTTATCTTGTGACTGTTTTTATATGTGCTGTTCGCTGCAGCACCATCTAAAACCATAACCTCTTCATTATTTTCAAAAGCGTATTCCAAAGTCACCTCATTGTTTTGAACCGTCAAAATCGGATAGCCCGCTTTCAGAACAGGAATTTCTCTGTCGATTGCCTTAATCGGCTCATCCTCGGGGCGCCAAAGAACGGTTCCGTTATTCCGAAGGTCATACACTTTAAGGTAGGCTCTGCAGTTTTGCTTAAACTCAACCGTAAGGGTTCTGCCCGACACTGCTGCCGTTACATAATCCTCGGTCGGCAAAAGCTCGGCGCTGTTTTCGTCTGTTTCAAAGGCTTTTACCTCCGCATTTGAAAGCTGTTCGTTAAAGGTGATAAACAGCTTAATCGAGCTGTTAGTCGGCGTTGAAAGCAGGGCTTTAATTTCCTCTGCCGATACCGCTTCAAACAATCCCTGCCATCCCTCGGACACGACCTTCGGCGGGTCTTTGTCAATACTTAAAACCGCAATTGTAACCGTGCCGACGTTGCCCGCACGGTCGGTTAAAACAAATCTGCCCGTTCCGTTTCGGTCAAGCTCGGTGTAATAGCCGATGTCGTCTTTTTTCAGTTCAAACGCCGTGCCGTCTGTTTTATAGCCTGTAACATACACGCCATTTTCTGCAAGGTCCGAGTCGTTTGTAACAAGATATGCGCGAACGGTATCGCCCTCTAAGCTGTAATTCACCGTACCGCTCGGCGCCGTTAAATCTATCACGTTTGCAGGAAGAAGAACAGATACCGGGATAGATTTTCCGTTTTTATCTGTAAGAATCAGCTTTGCCTCTCTGTCTGCTGTGCTTTCTTTAGTAAACATAAGCTGCTTTTCGGCACTTAAAAGGGTTGTGCCTTGCGGCAGCGCACCGTCTGCCGCAAGACTCGCCGAAATTGTTTCTCCGCTTTGATTCAGCGCCTCGATTTTAACCGAAACCGCACGGTTTACCAAGCCGATATTCGGCATCTTACCGCTTTGTACCGAATCAAGGGTTCGGTATCCGTTGCCGTCCGCAACAGTATAGG
>CAKSHV010000281.1 GCA_934457515.1 uncultured Clostridia bacterium | reverse complement strand
CGCCGGCTTGAAAAATATAACATCGCATGGATTGAGGACATTGCACCCTGGCATTACACAAAGCAGTTTGAAAAAATTGCGCACAGCTGCTGCGTACCGATTTGCACGGGCGAGGACATTTATCTTGCTGAAAATTTCAGACCCCTTATGGAATGCGGCGGCGTTTCGGTTGTGCACCCCGACATTTTAACGGTGGGCGGCGCCATGGAAATGAAAAAGCTTGGCGACATGTGCGAGAAATATGGCGTTGCCATGGCGATTCACATGGCGGAAAGCCCCGTTGCGTGCATGGCTGCCATTCACGCGGCGGCTGCGGTGCAGAACATTTTGGCGGTGGAATTTCATTCGGTTGATATTCCGTGGTGGAACGACTTGGCAATCGGCATTGACAATCCGCTGTTTAAAGACGGGTTTGTGAATGTGCCGAACAAGCCGGGACTGGGCATCGACGCCTTAAATGAAGAGTTAATCAAAGAGCATATGCATGAAAAATACCCCGTTGCGTGGGGTGACACGTCCGCATGGGACAACGAGTGGGCAAACGACAGGGAATGGAGCTAAAAAGAAAGGAGAAATTAAAATGAGTAAATCAAGAGCAGAAACAATTTTAAGGAATTTTCATGAAAACGATGATTTTTTTCGTACGACGGCAAAAAGCAATATTGAGCTGTACCGAAAAGGAAGAGGGGAAATCACCGTAACCGATAAAGACGGCAAGCCGCTTTCGGGTGTGAAGATAAAGTATCGGCTGAAAAATCACGAGTTTAAATTCGGCGCAAACTTATTTATGCTGGACGAATTGGAAACGGAAGAGAAAAACAAGGCGTATAAAACGAGTTTTAAAAAATTGTTTAATTTGGCAACGCTGCCGTTTTACTGGGACGCAATCGAGCCCGAGCGCGGAAAGACGCGCTATGAAATCGGAAGTGAAAAAATTTACCGCCGTCCGGCGCCTGATTTGTGTTTAAAATACTGTCAAAAGAACGGAATCGAGCCGAAATTGCACTGTTTAAACTATGATAATTTTATTCCGGAGTGGCTAAAAGACAAGCCGATTGCGGAGATTAAAAAGGAATATGTGCGGCGTTTCCGTGAAATTTCTGCGCGCTACGGTGACATAATTCCGACCATGGAGGTTACAAACGAACTTTTGTGTCCGTCGGACGCGACACGTTCAGATTTTTTCTTTGCGGATGACAATGCCGAGTGGAGCTATCGCACGGCGGACAGCATTTTTCCGAACACAAAGCTTATTATAAACGAGGCGCCCGTTTGGGATTATTTATATGCCGACACCAACCGAAATCCTTATTATATGCAGATTGAAAATCTGCTGCAGAAGAACTTAAGAATTGACTCAATCGGTATGCAGTATCATTCGTTCTGGAAACGGGAGGCTGAAGAGAAAATAGTAAACACGCGCTATAATCCGGAGTTTGTATATCGGCTTTTGGACAAGTTTTCACAGCTTGACCGACCGCTGCAAATTACCGAGATGACCATTCCTGCCTATTCCGATTCGGAAGAGGACGAAAATGTGCAGGCAGAGATTTTAAAGTATGTGTACATCATGTTTTTTGCGCACCCTGCCATGGAGGCAGTTATTTACTGGAATTTGCCGGACGGCTATGCGGCGTTTGCGCCGCAGGGCGATATGGAAGCCGGCGAGAACTATTTTCGCGCCGGACTTTTGCGTTTTGATTTGAGTGAAAAGCCTGCATATAAAATGTTGGACAAGTTAATCAACCACGATTGGCATACGGAGGATGCTTCCGAAACGGCGGCCGACGGTACGGCGAAAATCCGTGGATTTTACGGCGATTATGAACTGATAATCGAAAAGGACGGCAAGGAATTCAAGACAGAAGCAGCTATTCGCAAAAACGGTGTAAACAGGTACACTTTTAAATTTACAGAATAAAAAGAGGGAAACGGACATGTTTGATTTAAGCGGAAAAACGGCGCTGGTGACCGGTGCGACTCAAGGGATTGGGCACGAGATTGCGTATCTTTTGGCAGAGCACGGCGCAAAGGTGTTTGTAAACGGCGCAACGAGCATGGAAAAGTGCGAAGCGGCGTGCAAAACCGTAAAAAATGCCGTGCCTGTTTTGGCGGATTTAACCAAAACGGAGGACATTGACGCGCTGGTGCGAAAAACGGGCGGTGTGGATATTTTGGTTTTAAACGCCTCGGCTCAGTATAAACGTGCTTGGGACGAATTTTCCGAAGAGGAATTTGACAAACAGTTTAATTTAAATGTGAAAAGCAGCTATCTGCTGATGCAAAAGTATGCGC
>CAKSHV010000280.1 GCA_934457515.1 uncultured Clostridia bacterium | reverse complement strand
CCGAAACGGCGTCTGTTATATACGACCGCAAGCCTTATCCGTTTACCGACGGTGAATATTGGGAAAAAAAGCGGAACCAAAATCCGTTTAAAAGCCCGATTAACATTTATGAGGTACACTTAGGGTCGTTTCGCCAAAAAGAGGACGGTTCATTTTTAAATTTCAGGGAAATTGTTCCGTATCTTACAAATTATGCGCTGGAAATGAGCTATAATTATATCGAGCTCATGCCCATCTGCGAGCACCCGCTTGACGCGTCGTGGGGCTATCAGACAACCGGCTACTATTCGGTCACCAGCCGCTACGGCACACCGGAGGATTTTCAGTATTTTGTGGACTATCTGCACCGTGCGGGCATCGGCGTGATTATCGACTGGGTACCGGGGCATTTCTGCCGCGACGAGCACGGGCTTTACCGCTTCGACGGCGCTCCGCTTTATGAATCCGAAAATCAGATGAAAGCGGACAATCCCGGCTGGGGCACTTGCAATTTCGACTTTACAAAAGCGCATGTCCGTTCGTTTTTGCGTTCCAATGCTGACTACTTTTTCTCGGAATTTCATATCGACGGCATCCGCGCGGACGCGGTGGCAAACATGCTGACGTTTGACTTCGGCAAGGCACGCTGCAATGCGCTTAAAAACCAGTATGACGGATATGACAACGTGGAAGCCATCTGTTTTTTACGGGATTTAAACGCATATCTGCAAAAGACCTATCCCGGCACCATCACCTGTGCCGAGGACTCGTCCGACCGCGCGGGAATTACAAAGCCGCCCGAAATCGGTGGTTTGGGCTTTAGCTTTAAATGGAATTTAGGCTGGATGAATGACAGCATAGAATACATGAAGCACGACCCGATTTACCGCAAATCTCTGCATGATAAAATGACGTTTCCGTTATTTTACGCATTTAACGAGCACTTTATTCTGCCCCTTTCGCATGACGAAGTGGTACACGGCAAATGCTCGATGATAGAAAAAATGCCCGGCTACAGAAAAGATAAATTTGCCCAGCTGAAAACGTATTATTTATATATGTATGGTCTGCCCGGCAAAAAACTCCAGTTTATGGGCAATGAATTCGGACATGCACTCGAATGGCGTTTTTACGAGCCTTTGGAGTGGAAACTTTTGCAATATGCGGAATATGCAGGCATGAAGTCGTTTTCTGCGGCTCTTAATCACCTGTATGTGTCCGAACCTGCGTTCTGGGAGCAAGACACCGGCTGGGACGGATTCGGATGGTGCAACGCGGAAGACCGCGACAACAGCGTTTTTTCGTTTGTCCGCTACGGAAAAGACAGAAAAGACGCATTGGTATTTGTGATGAATTTCACGCCCATGCCGCATGAAAACTACCCGCTCGGCGTTCCGTTTTTCACCGAATACCGCGAAATTTTAAATACGGACAGCACGCTGTACGGCGGCGACAACCGCTTAAACCGCGCGTTTTTAATTCCAAAAACAGAGGCAGAGGGCGAAATGCCCTATCGCATAACGGTAAATCTTCCGCCGTTCGGCGGCATGATTTACAAGCCCTTTGACGCCTCGGGAAAGACAAAATAAACGAAAGATAACCGGTTAGTGACCGGATTTAAACTTTATACGTCTACCTTACACAATCATATTGACTTAACCTTTTGAACCGTATGAAGGTTTAAAAATCCTGTCGCACGTAACCGATTTGACATATCAATTTTCGGCAAAGAGAGGATGAACAATATGGCAAAAAAAGAAATGGTGGCAATGATACTTGCCGGCGGACAGGGCTCCCGCTTAAAATCCCTGACAAAAAACGTGGCAAAGCCGGCGGTGGCTTTCGGCGGAAAATATAAAATTATAGACTTTGTACTGAGCAACTGCGCAAATTCGGGCATAAACACCATCGGTGTTTTAACCCAGTATAAGCCGTGGGGCTTAAACGAGCACGTGGGCGTCGGCAAGCCGTGGGACTTAGACGTTTATCACGGCGGCGTTTCGGTTCTCCCCCCGTACATGAGCGAAACGGGCGGCGACTGGTATAAGGGAACGGCAGACGCGATTTATCAGAACTGCTATTTTTTAGACACCTACGACCCGGAATATGTTTTAATTTTATCGGGCGATCATATTTATAAAATGGATTATGCTAAAATGCTGGAATATCACATTAAAAAGGGTGCGGACGCAACCATTGCGGTTATCGATGTACCGTTGCACGAGGCATCGCGCTTCGGCATTATGAACGTTTCGGAGGAAATGCGCATTAATGAGTTTGAGGAAAAACCGAAGAACCCGAAAAGCACGCTTGCCTCTATGGG
>CAKSHV010000279.1 GCA_934457515.1 uncultured Clostridia bacterium | reverse complement strand
CGCGGGACGCGTCTAAAATCGGCAGACTGTGTTCCTGTTTGAATTTGCATATCTTTTCTGCCACTTTCATGCGCTGTTCAAACAAATCCAAAATTCCGTCGTCAATCTTGTCAATTTCTTTTCGATACCTTGATAAATCTGTCATGTTCTTCGTCTCCAATCCGCCGCCGTGCGGCATTTTTTGTGTTTTTAATCAAGCAAAGCATCATAGACAGCAATCGCCGCCGCCGCTTCCACGCACGGAACCGCGCGGGGGACAATGCATGGGTCGTGCCTACCTTTTACTTTAAGGGTTGTTTCTTCCAGTGTTTCTAAATCGACGCTTTTTTGTTCCGAGCCGATAGAAGGCGCCGGTTTCACGGCGACTTTAAACACAAGCGGCATGCCGCTTGTTATTCCGCCCAAAATCCCGCCGTGATTGTTTGTTTTGGTTAAAATCGCGCCTTTTTCTGCAACAAACGGGTCGTTGTTTTGAGAGCCGTACAGCAGTGTTGCGCCGAATCCGTTGCCGAATTCGATGCCTTTTATCGCAGGAATACCGAATATAATTTGGCTGATTCTGTTTTCCATGCCATCAAACATCGGTTCGCCCAAACCAACCGGCAATCCCGTTACGGCACACTCTATCGTGCCGCCCACCGAATCCAAATTTTTGCGTGCATGTTCGATTACGCCAAGCATTTCCTCTTTTTTTGTGTCGTCCAAAAGTGGAAAAGTCAAATCTTTCGGCGGCACAGGCGCAATCGGATTAAAGGGGGTGTCAAGCACTTCTTTAATGCTTGCGATGTGCGCAAAAACGCTGATGCCCTCATTCTTTAAGGCAGACAAACAAATAGTGCCCGCGATGCAAAGGGGAGCGGTTAAACGGCCCGAAAAATGTCCGCCGCCTGCCACGTCCTGATAGCCGCCGTATTTCATTTCTGCTGTAAAATCCGCATGTGCGGGGCGCGGAACGCGCTTTAATTCTTCATAATCGGACGAGCGTGTGTTGGTGTTTTGAATAATCGCCGTCAGCGGTGCGCCGCAGGTATAGCCGTTTACGATTCCTGCAATGAACTGCGTTTCGTCCGCCTCTTTCCTCGACGTTGCAAAAGAGGCATTTCCGGGCGCACGGCGCTGCATAAAGGCATGAATCTCATCTAAATCAACTTTTAGCCCCGCCGGGAGTCCGTCAACCGTCACGCCGATTGCAGGGGAGTGGGACTGTCCGAAAACAGATACTTTAATATTTTTTCCGTAAATGCTGCTCATAGTTCCTCCTTTATGTTGCCGCCCAAAGCTTTAAAATCGTTCCAGAAATCGGGGTAGGATTTTTTAACGGCTTCGGCGCGGGTTACGGTCACCTGATTTTTACATTTTAAAGAGGCAACTGCCGCTGTCATTGCCATGCGGTGGTCGTTAAAAGAATCAACCGTTCCGCCGTTTAACTGCGGTTTTCCGCAGATGATTAAACCGTCATCGGTAAGCGAAATGTCTGCGCCGAGGGCGGATAAAAGCTCAAAAATTGCTTTTAACCGGTTGCTTTCCTTTATAATCAGCCGTTTGGCGTTATAAATTACGGTTTTGCCCTCCGTTACCGCCGCAACCGCGGAAATAACGGGAATTAAATCCGGAATGTCTGATGCGTCAATTTCACAGGGCATGCGGTTTAAAATATCAACAATTTGCCGATCGCCCTGAACGGAAAGCTTGTTTAGTCCCGCGCAGGTGATTTTTCCGCTTGACAATTTGTCTGCACAAAGCCAAAATGCTGCGTTTGACCAGTCGCCCTCTATTGTATAGTCTTCGGGCGAATGAAAAACTTGCCCGTCCGAAACAAAAAATGTGTTATTTTCAAATTCAATTTTAATGCCGAAATTTTGTAATACCGAGCGCGTGATTGCAATATACGGCGCCGATTCCAACTTGCCTTCTATACGAATCTCGCTGTCACCGTCAAGGAGTGGGAGCGACAGCAAAAGTCCTGTTATGAACTGCGAGGAAACATTGCCTGGAAGGGTATATATGCCTCTTTTTAACTTGCCCGATGCGCAAAACGGATTTTCGCCCTGTTTGCCTAACGTACAGCCCATTTTTACAAGCTCGCCATACAGCGGCTCTAACGGACGGTTCGGCAGTCTGCCCGCCATTTTGAACTGAAAATTGCCGCCGAGCGCCAAAGAAAGGGGCAGCATAAACCGCAGAGTCGAACCGCTTTCGCGGCAGTTTAATTCACAAAGCGCCGACGCTGTATTTCTGTTTTCAATCGGGTAAACCGTGCCGTTTTCAAACCGCGCACCCAAGGCGGTTAAGCAATCGGTTGTGGCTAAAA
>CAKSHV010000278.1 GCA_934457515.1 uncultured Clostridia bacterium | reverse complement strand
GGTGAGAATTTAGTTCGCTTGCTTGACATTATCGGCGAAATCGAAGGTCGACTTTCTCCGCTTGAAAAAGAATCTGAAAAAGCAAAGCTGTATTTAAAACTGCGGGACGAATTAAAAGAAAACGAAATCAACTTGTCGCTTCATCTTTTGGACGATTTAAAAGAAAAAATAGAAAAAACGAAAAATTTGCTTGCCATTAACAAAAAGGATTTGGAAGAGGCAAAGAGCGCAATTGAAGAATTCGAGCGCGGAAACGTGTATCTTTTAGATGATTCACGGAAAAAGCAGGCAGCATTAGACGAGGCGACCGCGCGCACATTTACCATTCAAAATGAAATTTCGGCAATCGAGAACAAAATTGACCTTTTAAACAACAGCAAAGCGTTTAATTTTGAAAATATCAACCGAATCCGTGCGGAAATTCAGACTTTGGAAGAAAATATTTCGGCGGCTGATACCGAGATTGCGGAAACTCAAATCAAAAAAGAGGCATCAAACGCCGAACTTTCGACGCTTACAAAAGATATTTCCGAATTGCAGACACAGATAACCGCCCTAAGCAGCACAAGCGAAGAGGCGGTTGCCGAAATTGAATCGATTAACCGCGCAATTTTGGAAAACATGCAGCAAATTTCCGAACTGAAAGCCAAAATTTCCTCGCTGCACACGTTAAGCGAAACAAGCAAAACGCGCATACTGTCCATTGAAGAGGACATTGCAATTAAAGAAGAGGACATTGCAATTGCCAAAAAGCGCGCCGAAACGGAAGAAGAAAAGGGCAAAGCCCTGCTTTCCGATTTTGATGATTTAAAAAAAGAGCTTTCCGCGGCAGAAAAAGAAAAATCAGACGCACAGGACAAATACAGCGCGGCAATCGAGGAGAAAAACCGCTTAAATATATCTCTCCAACAGGCAGAATCCAGACAGAAAATGCTGCTTGATATGGAAAAGAGCATGGAGGGGTATGCGCACAGCGTTAAAACCGTTATGCAGGCAATCAAAAGCGGCGCACTTTCTCATGTCACGGTTCACGGAACGGTTTCGTCCGTCATCCGCACCGAGCAGAGGTATACAACCGCGATTGAAGTTGCCCTCGGCAACGCGGCGCAGAATTTGATTACACGTTCGGAAGACGACGCGAAAAAAGCAATTTCGTATTTAAAATCGGTTCGCGGCGGACGTGCAACCTTTCTCCCCATATCCGCCGTAAAGGGCAGAGCTTTAAACGGCAGCGATTTTAAAGGTACATTCGGCTACATCGGCATTGCGGCGGATTTGGTTAGCTGCAAAGATGAATACAAAAATATTATAAAAGAGCTTTTGGGAAGAACCCTGGTTTTTGAAACCATGGACAGCGCGATTGCGTTTGCTAAAAAGGAGCAGTATAAGTTCCGCCTTGTAACGCTCGAGGGGGAAATTTTTGCCGCGGGCGGTGCGATAACCGGCGGTAACCTCGGCAAAGGCAGCGGCTTTTTATCCCGAAAAAATCAGATTGACGATTTAACCGGAATGGTTGCGGAACTTAATCAAAAGCAAAAAGACAATGAAAAACAGACAGAAATTTTAAAACAGGATTGCGATGTGCTTTTTGAAAAGGTAAAGGAAATCGAAACGAAAGTGCAGAACTGCCAAAACGAGCTGTTTAAGTCTAACTATAACTTTGAGCATTATAAAACCGTTTTGTCCGCGCACGAAAATGAACTTTCGGAACTTAAAAAAGAGCAAATCAGCATAAAAACCTCCGTCGGTTCGGTGTTAAGCGACACTGAAAATGCAACAAAGCTTTGCGCCGAAAAGGAGAGTGAGGCACAAGTTTTGCAGCAAAAATTGCGTGAAACGCAGGAGAAAAGCAGCAAAAACCGTGCGGAAACCGCGTCCCTTTCCAGCCGCGTTACAAAACTTCAGATTGACGAGGCAAATATTCAAAATGACATCCGTCAGTTTGAAGAATCGATTTCCCGCCTTGAAAACGATAAGGCGGCTTATACGGAAAAAATCGCATTAAAACATGAAGAACTTTCAAATTCTGATAGTGAAGAGGGCTCGTTCTTACAAAAAATAGACGGATACCGCGCTGAAATTGAGCAAAAACAGGCCGAATTGAGTGCGTTAAATGACACGATTTCGGCATTAAAAGAGGAAAAACACGCCTCTGAAAAAGCAATTTTGGACAATCAGACGGCTTTGAAAGAGGCAAACGAAAGAGTTGTTTCGCTTTCTCAGGAACAGGTTCGCATTGAGAACAAAGAAACCCGCAGACAAGCTGAATATGACGGGATTATCAACCGCATGTGGGAAGATTATGAGCTTACGTATA
>CAKSHV010000277.1 GCA_934457515.1 uncultured Clostridia bacterium | reverse complement strand
GGAACCATGGTGCGGTCGTTAATCAAGGTCGGCTGCACGTCAAACGTTAAAGGTTTTCCGTTTAAAATGACCTTGATTTCTTCCTGTGCAGCGCCTGCAGGCACAGCGCAAAGCGCCAAAACCATAACAAGCACCAAGAGAAGAGAAATCCCTTTTTTCATGTAATCCACCCTTTCTTTTTGTTCTTTATTCAGCTTAAAAGTGAACAAAGATGTGTTGATACAGATATTCTATCACATTACACCTCTTTTGTAAATATAAAAATATTACATTTTTATATGAATATTGTACATCTGCCGTATTTTCAGTTGTTTTTTAAGACAGGTTTTAAAAAAAAGCATGTAATTATATTACAAACCAAAATCTAACCGCCTTATTTTTCAAAAGAAAAAGGCCGCGGAAACGGCAATTACCTGTTTCCCACAGCCTTTTTTATAATTGTGAAATGAAAAAATCTTGTTTAAAAGTGCTTTATTAACCGCCGAGATATGCTTTTTTAATCTCGTCGCTCTGCGCAAGCTCTTTTCCGGTGCCGGAAAGCTTGATTCTGCCCGACTCCAAAACATAAGCCCGGTCGGCAACCTGCAGCGCCATTTCCGCGTTCTGCTCAACCAGCAAAATGGTTGTACCGCCCGCGTGCAGTTCTTTAATAATATCAAAAATTTGCTGTACCAGAATCGGTGACAGACCCATGGAGGGTTCGTCTAACATCAAAAGCTTAGGCTGGCTCATCAGCGCTCTGCCCATGGCAAGCATCTGCTGCTCGCCGCCCGACAAGGTGCCCGCAATCTGGTTTTTTCTGTGCTTTAAGCGCGGAAAACGGTTAAACACGTCTTCAATACCCGCTTTAATGTTTGCACCGTTTACATAAGCGCCCATTTCCAAATTTTCCAAAACCGTCATCTGCAGAAAAACGTGTCTGCCTTCGGGAACGTGTGCAATGCCTTTGGAAACCAGTTTATGCGCCTCGGCATGCGAAATGTCTTCATCCATAAAATGAATACTGCCCGTTTTGGAACGCAAAAGACCCGAAATGGTTCTCAGCGTTGTTGATTTTCCCGCACCGTTTGCGCCGATCAGCGCAACGATTTCATGCTCGTGCACCTCCAGCGAAACGTCTTTTAAGGCATGAATCGGACCGTAATACACATTAATATCATCCACCTTCAGCATTATGCATCCGCCTCCTTTTTCTTACCGAGGTATGCTTCGATAACCTTCGGGTTGGATTTAATTTCTTCCGGCGAACCTTTTGCAATCACCTTGCCGTGGTCTAACACGCAAATGCCCTCGCAAATGTTCATAACCAGGTTCATATCGTGTTCAATCAGCATAACCGCAATATGGAAATTGTCGCGGATGCGGCGAATATTCTCCATAAGTTCTGCCGTTTCGGACGGGTTCATACCCGCTGCCGGCTCGTCAAGCAGAATAATGCCGGGATGGGTTGCCAGTGCACGCGCAATTTCCAGCCTTCTCTGTGCGCCGTACGGAAGCGAACCCGCCTGCGCATTTGCAAAGTCTTCCATGTGGAAGAACGACAAAAGCTCCATTGCCTCATCTCTCGACTGTTTTTCGGTTTTTCTGTAACCGAACAAATGCGTGATAGACGAAAACAGGCTTTGATGAATGGAGTTGTGCAAACCTACCTTAACATTATCAACAACCGACATGTTGGAAAACAGACGGATATTCTGGAATGTTCTTGCAATACCCATGCGGTTAACCTGCGCCGTTGTTTTTCTCGCGGTGTTCTGACCGTCAAGCATAATGGCGCCGCGTGTCGGCTGATATACGTTGGTTAAAAGATTAAACACGGTGGTTTTGCCCGCGCCGTTCGGGCCGATTAAGCCCGCGATTTCGGTTCTGCCGACGGTAAGCGAAAACTCGTCAACCGCAGTCAGACCGCCGAAATCAATACCCAAATGGTGGGTTTCCAAAATGGGGGTTTTGTTCACATCTCGTTCCGGAACAATCGCATTGCTCGGAACCGGTACCATTTTATCCATTTTACGCATCCCCCTGTTCATCCGTATTTTTATTTCTGAATTTCTTCCATTTATAAGAAAGCTGTTCGCGCATCTGTTTTGCTTTTTCGCTGTTTGTTGCAAGCATTACCAGAATCAGTACGATTGCATAGATTAACATTCTGTAATCTCTGTATTCGCGCAAAAGTTCGGGCAGCATATACAAAAGCGAAGTTGCGATAATCGAGCCCACAATGTTGCCCATACCGCCGAGAACAACGAATACCAAAATTAAAATAGAGGTATTAAAGTCGAATTTCTTTGCCGCAATGGTCGAGAAGTTCAGAGCATATAA
>CAKSHV010000276.1 GCA_934457515.1 uncultured Clostridia bacterium | reverse complement strand
CTTCAGCTCCGTAACGCCTTTGCATATAGTGTCTGAAACCCGATATTCTTAACGCCATTGTGTCCGTAAAGATACAAAAAACCTTTCAAATACAGTTTGCCGGCTGAGTTTACGTGAACGCGGTGCTTCCATTCGGAATCTACAATTGTCCATATGTGCGGTATTGGGATAGTACGTTGTATCTTTTGGTGCTTTACTGATACAAGGACTGCATCCAGCAAGAGTATGCGGTCGCCTGGGCGGCCGTCTACGAAATCTGGCTTAATAGTCCATTTTGTACATTCTATATATACGATATCGTTTAAATATGGTTCCAGATACGTCCGGTAATATTTCGCTTTTGGCAGCAATGCCGTTGCGGTCAGGTGCTTGTTTTTCTGCGCGATTGTTGGCGTAAATAGATTTCTATGTGGTTTAATCTGTTTTTCCAAAACGGATTCCTCCTCATGTTTTGTATTTTCAGCACTCCGGCTTTGCCGGCTGCTGCCTCGTGCTCTGAGAGCAGAACGGTAGGAAGAAATCGCTCGCGCGTCCGTTCGTATATAATATGCAAAATAAAAGGGAAAAGTGGTAAAAAAAGAGGTCGGGATGACCTCTTGTGGGTTGGGTTTTGTGGGGTGTCTGGTACCGAGCCGGAACGGCGAGGCATCAATAAAATGTTTTTTGTGTCGCAAATTCAAAATACATTTCATGTGCTGACTGTAATTCTAAAATACGATTTGCAAGATTAAAATATTGTGAATCCTCTGGAATCTCAATTTCTAACTCGTCTAAAGACTTTTTATTTTCACGCAATATTCGTGCCATACTAAGATTACACATATCTGATTCCATGCATTTTGCAATTTTCCAGTACCGATAACATCGTTCTTTTTCATCAATGAAACTTCTTGCATATTTGTGTGCAGCACTATATTCATGCCCTCCCCTAAATATAAGAGGAACATCACTTATTTTAATCTTCCCTGTCAGTAAGTCTACATCACATTGTGTCTCACGAAATTCATTAATTGGTTTTGTGTAATATTCAAAATTTTCCATTATAAAATCCTCCTTTTGGGTTTTGTTTTCAATATGCCAAAAAACCAAAAAAACGCAAAAAATATCCGCAAAAATGTTCAAGCGCAATAAAAAGCCGGCATATTGGATATACGAAAAAGAGAAAGTATTTTCCAGGCTGATGCGTGTTTGTATTTTTGGAAATTCCGCATATTAAATCTGTAAAAAAAATGAAAAAAGAAAGGAGACTTCAAATGAGTTACGATATTGAACTGATAAACAAAGTCACGGGAGAAACAGCAAAAATGAGACATCCTCAATATGTGAGAGGCGGAACCGTGAGGGCAGTAGTGGATGAAAGAACCGGTCAGCTTGTTCAGGCTGAACAGACTGAGGCAGATATCAATATTACATGCAACTATAGCCGCTATTATTATGAGGTAACCGACGGTGACCCGCGATTTGCACATGATAAAGTGTCAGCATATTACGCTGACGGAACACAGGGCCCTATTAAAACCGAATATGGAATCCGCGGCCTGTATGGAAAGACTCCTGCTGAATCAATTCCGATGCTGATGGATATGATTACAAAAATCAAGCAGAAATACACAGATGAAAATGGCGAATGGATTGAAACCGAGAGAAGAAAGACCATATATCTTAGAAACGGAAAGAGAATTCCTGAACGTGAAGAGATTGATGCGATTCTGCATCATACATATGATGAAAAGGAAGAAATTAAATTTATGGTCAATGAAGGTGATATGTCCAATTATTGGACTGCAACAGCTGCCAATGCGATTAAACCGCTGATGGATATGATTGTAATGGCCACGGATAACCTGACGGAAAAAGATGTTGTTTGGGATGGTGACTGAAACAAGAAAGCCGGCAAGTAATTGCTGGCTTCTTTTTTTGTCTGGCTGCCGGCAGTGTCTGCCCGTAAAGAAAAATACGGCGTCTGCTCTGCGGAATAACTGCCCGCCTGGTGCCATTTTTCTTTGCCTGCAAAATCAGGCATATTAAACACACAAAAGCAAAAAGAAAGGAGCAAAAAATATGTTAATTTTGGAAAAAAGGAAACTTCAGGAGCTTTGTATTCAGGAATATGTTACACCGTTGGCGTGCATTCGCGTAACGCCAATTTTGGAACTTCCAATCTTTTTCGTTAAAATAGAAAAGGGGGCATAAAAGAAATGATAAAATTTGAATTGGAAACTCCGCAGCCTGGTGTAGTCTTTTATGGGAACAGACAGAGTGGAACAGTAGCTGTGATATTAAATATTCAAGCTGATGCAGGTGTTAAGGAGGTACGTTTCAC
>CAKSHV010000275.1 GCA_934457515.1 uncultured Clostridia bacterium | reverse complement strand
ACTCTCTTCCGAGCGACCTGTATTTCCCGCCCGCCATTTTGTTGTACGGCATAAGCTCGGCATAAAAAACGCCGTTTTTATTCATGATCTTTGCCAATTCTTCTATATTTTTTTCGGTATCGGTAACACCCGGTATCAACGGCACTCTCACAATAAAATCCTTTTCCGCTGCCGCAAGCTTTTCAAAATTTTTTAATATCGGCTTATTCGAAACCCCGGTATACCGGATATGGTCCCTTTCGTCGATAAGCTTTAAATCAAAAAGAAAATAGTCCGCTGCCGCAAGAACTTTTTCAAATATTGGCTCGTCGCAAAAGCCGCTTGTCTGAACAGCCGTGTGTATTCTGCCTTTCAATATTTTGAGGCATGACAACAAAAAATCGCTTTGATAAAGCGGTTCGCCGCCGGAAAAGGTCACCCCGCCACCGCCTAAATACATATCCTCATTTCTGAAAAGCTTCTCGCACAGCGTCTCCGAACTGATACTCTCGCCGCACATCCGTATCAGATTCATCGGACACTTTTTAATACTTTCTTCGGTCAATCTGCCGCTTTTATCCACGCAGCTTCCGCAGTGTATACAGCCGTTCGGATTTTTAATAAGCTCACGATAGGCATTCTGACCTTCCGGATTGTGGCACCAACCGCATCTTAATGGGCATCCCTTTAAAAACACTGTGCTTCTTATCCCCGGGCCGTCATATACAGAAAATTCCTCAATTGAAAATATTGTACCGTACAATTTAATCGACCTCCTGCTTTTAATATATCTCAAAAGATTTGACAAAACAAGAAAATAGTTATATAATTATAGACAAAAGTTAAGATGTGAGAGGAAGAACAATGATTCATCAAATCTCCAATTCGAAAGGAAATTACAATTATAACATATTTATATATGAAAAAATCGCATATCAAATGCACTTTCACAGAAATTTTGAGATAATATATGTCATAGACGGAGAAATGCAGACAATATATAACGGAATACAAACCGTTATTTCGTGCGGCGAATGCCTGATTATTCCGTCGAATATTCCGCACTCTATCGATATTCCTGACGGCTCGCATGTGTGGGTAGGTGTGTTTTCCGAGGATTTTTTTCCGAAATTCGCAAAAGAATACGGCGGAACGATCTTTTCTAAATTCAAATGTGATTACGATACCGAAAGCTTTTTGAAAAAAAACCTTTTCTGCCGTCAAGCCTCAGATCTCTACACGCTTATCGGCTGCCTTTACCTGATAGCTTCGCAGTGTGTTGCTCATGCCGAAGCAGCGGACAAACGCGTCGGCACAGAGCTGGCCGATAAGATTTTGAGCTATGTGTACGAAAATTTTACAGAAAATCTGACACTTCGCCAAGTCGCGTCGGCTCTCGGGTATGAATATCACTATTTTTCAGGAATATTTCATAAATTATTTATAATGAATTTTAAGGAATTCATCAATATGTGCCGATTTGAAGCTGCATGCGAAATAATTTCAGACCCGACAAAGAATCTGACCGAAATTGCTTTCCAAAGCGGCTTCGGCAGCGTGAGAAGCTTCAATCGGATATTCAAAAAAATGAGCGGTAAATCACCGGGCGAATACCGTTTGACAATATAACGAGGGTGTGGATTAAAAGCAGCAAGGCGGCTGTTGACGAATAAATTTTATTTATGTATAATAACTGACGCAATGGTGTCAGTTAAAAAGAAAGGGCTACATTTTTGGCTTGAAAGCGATATGTTTTGTAAAATATGGCATAAAAAAGCGTTGCCGATAACGAAGAACCGTTAAAGCAAAAACAGCACGTTTACACGATATATTCCAAAAGTCGTACATGAAAAGGGTTTCTTTAAGACAAAGAATAAAGCAATAACCTCAGGGTTTTTGTAAACCTTGAGGTTATTGCCTTGGTGTCGACACATCCGACAATTGTGTCACAGCAGCAAATGTTACGGTGATATTATATATCAATTCAGACAAAAACAAATCATTTTTATTTTATAAATTATAAAAACACAGGCCGTCAAAAGCCGGTCTGCGATAAAAAAGTACCGGTTTTACGAAAAATGTACTGTAACCTTAGATACAGTACATTTTTAATATTCCGAAGAGTAAATCGGCATGTAAAACGGTTCCTCGGACATCATAAAAGTAAGATTTTCTGATGAAGTGCGAAGGAAAAACGAAGAATCCTTAAGGATCGTGAGCTTTTTAACACAGCAATTCGAAAAAAGGATGCTTTTAGGGATTTTCTTTTTTACAGCGGGGCGGCCAGCCGGCTTATGTTTATATTAAATTCAATCTTCTCACGGCGTAGACGTATGCCAGCATAC
>CAKSHV010000274.1 GCA_934457515.1 uncultured Clostridia bacterium | reverse complement strand
GTGCGGAGCTTCAAAAGCTCTACCTGGATGATTCCGCTAAAGGAAAAGGTTGGGGAAAAGAGCTGATGCGGATAGCTGAAAATTGGGCAAGGTCTGCCGGTTACGAAAATTTGTATCTTGAAACTCATACGAATTTTACGGCGGCATTGCAGCTTTATGAAAAAACGGGCTTCCGGCAGATTGAAAAGCCATGCCGAACGCCGCACGGAACAATGAACTGTTTTTATCTGAAAAAGCTGGTATGAAGAAAAGTAAATATAAAGCTTTCAAAAATTTGAAACGGCGGAGATTAAAATGAGTAAAAAATTAGCAGCGTATTTTTCAGCAAGCGGTGTGACAAAGCGTTATGCCGAAAGACTTGCAAAAGCGGCAGGTGCGGATTTGTTTGAAATAAAGCCGAGCATTCCGTACACAAACGCAGATTTGAACTGGCAGGATTCGGGCAGCCGCTCGAGCGTTGAAATGAAAAATCCCGATTCCCGTCCGGAAATTGCGGAGAAGCTGCCCGATATGGAAGAATACGACACCATTTTTGTCGGCTTTCCGATTTGGTGGTATGTAGCGCCGACAATTATTAATACTTTTCTGGAAAGCTATGACTTTTCGGGAAAAACCGTTATTCCGTTCGCAACAAGCGGCGGCAGCGGAATAGGCAAAACAGCGGATGTGCTGCGAAAAATTTGCCCGGCTGCCGATATTAAAGACGGAAAAGTGTTAAACGGAATGTCTGACAAAGAAATTGCACAGTGGGTAAATAAATTTTAGGTCGGAAAGGATTTGATTATTTATGAAAAAAATCACGCAAACAGCCGGTCACGATGCACTCGGAGAATTTGCACCTGACTTCGCACATTTTAACGATGATATACTGTTCGGCGAAAACTGGAACAACGAGGATATCGACGTGAAAACAAGATGTATTATAACCGTTGTTTCGCTTATGTCGCAGGGAATCACGGATAATTCACTGAAATATCATTTGCAGAATGCAAAAAATAACGGGGTCACGCAAAAAGAAATCGCGGCAATTGTAACGCACACGGCATTTTATGCAGGCTGGCCCAAGGCGTGGGCAGTTTTCAACCTGGCAAAAGAAGTATGGGGTGAATAAGGTTATGAAATATACAAAGCTCGGAAATTCGGGTATTGAAGTATCAAAATTGTGCGTCGGCTGTATGAGCTTCGGAAAGCCGTTTAAGGATTTTCACGAATGGACGCTTAACCCCGATGAAACGGAAGAAGTTGTCCGTCACGCTCTTAATCTCGGTATAAATTTTTTTGATACTGCAAATACCTATGCACACGGAACAAGTGAGGAATATCTCGGGCGCGCAATTAAGAACAATGCTTCCCGTGACAAGGTTGTTCTTGCGTCAAAGGTGTATTTTAACGACGGGCATTTGTCAAAGGAAGCAATAAACCGCGAGATAGACGGAACACTTAAAAGGCTCGGCACGGATTACCTCGACCTTTACATTATTCATCGCTTTGATTACGGCACCCCGATTGAGGAAACAATGGAGGCACTTCATAATCTCGTAAAATTGGGCAAGGTTCGTGCTCTCGGTGCATCTGCAATGTACGGCTATCAGTTTTATAATATGCAGCTTGCGGCGAGGGATAACGGCTGGTCGCCGTTTGTATCAATGCAAAATCATTATAATCTTATCTACCGCGAGGACGAAAGAGAGCTTATTCCGCTCTGCAAGCAGATGAATGTGGCTCTCACACCTTATAGTCCGCTTGCGGCAGGCAGACTTTGCCGCGCAGACTGGCACGCGGATACAAAGCGGAGCAAAACCGATTATGGGGCGGCAGGAAAGTATGATAAAAACGAAGCTGAGGATCACAAGACCGTTATGCGTGTGAAAGAGCTTGCCGATAAATATGAAAAAACAATGACGCAGATTGCGCTTGCATGGCAATTCAAAAAAGGCATTGCCTCGCCGATTATCGGTGCAACAAAGCCGAAATATTTTGACGATGCCGCCGGGGCGCTTGAATTTGAGCTGACGGATGAGGATGCAGCGTATCTCGAAGAGCTGTATACTCCGCATAACATTGTCGGGGCATTACCAAACGAAAAATAATCCTGACAGAAAACCACAAAGGGGGACAGACGGGCGAAAATGCCCGGCTGCCCCCTTTTCGACTGAACAGATGATACATACTTATGCGAAGCTTGCAGCTTACATTTATGACAATCGAAAAAGGTATTGAAAAATGCCTTTTATATTTAAAATATCGAAATGAGAGTGTGAGAAAAAGTCTGTAAAATTGAATCCTTCTATGATAGAATAAAAATATCATAGGAGGAATTTTTTAT
>CAKSHV010000273.1 GCA_934457515.1 uncultured Clostridia bacterium | reverse complement strand
GATAAAGATACTACTCCATAATAATTCATCTTATATTATAGTTTCTTTCTCAGGGTTTGTCAATGCGGTTGCAAAAAAAATTCCGCAGCCCTCAAAAAGATATTGACAAAGCCGTGCTTTTCTGATATAATAAGTTGCGTTCCAAACCGATATGCGGTCGTGGTGGAATTGGCAGACACGCTACTTTGAGGGGGTAGTGGGAGTTTTCCCGTGGGGGTTCAAGTCCCCCCGTCCGCACCATATCAAAGTGGATGTAACGGATTTCAGTTACATCCACTTTTGTTTTTTATGCTATTATATCAAAACAGATTAACTGGTAATGTTCTATGTTGTACTTAGTACTCTTCATTGTTGTTATTATAATCCTTGCAATTTACTTAAAATCTCCTGCTGTAAAAGGTCATAGGAGTGAACAAGCTGTTGCACATGTCATAGATAAAATATTGAAACAGAGCGGCAAGACACTAACAAACATTTATATTCCAAAATCTTCAGGCGGTACTGCTGAAATTGACGTTTTGTATATCACGAAAAAAGGTCTCCTTGTGGTAGAAAACAAAAACTATGCTGGATATATATTTGGCAATGAAACAAGCAAAAATTGGACTGTTACACTATATGCTGGTAAATCATGGCACGGAAATATAGTTAAAAAGCATCAGTTTTATAATCCGGTTTGGCAAAATCGTTCCCATATAAAATATTTAAAAGAATACCTTAATACTGATATTAAAATTTTTTCACTTATTACATTTAGTAACCGTGGCGATTTGAAATCAATAAATGTTAGTTCACCAAATGTTTTTGTATGTCTCCATGCCGATCTTTCAAATGCAATAAGACGAATATGGTGTGAAAACCCCGATGTTTTAACAGATAGACAAATTGAAGAAATCCATAACAAATTGTTACCTTTGACAAGCATCACCAAAGAGAATCAACAAAAACACATTGATGATATCAATAGTCGTTTCAATAACGCAGATGTTTGCCCTGTTTGCGGTGGTCATCTTATCCAAAGAACCACAAAAAAAGGGCCGAATGAAGGAAAACAATTTTACGGATGTTCAAATTACCCTAAATGCCACTACATCAAAAGCATTTGATTATGTACAAAGCGGGATCTTCCTGCCTCGTTTTTGCCCGAGCATTTATCAATAACGGAAAATTAATATCTTTCGATTAGAAAAATAATGCATCACGAGGTGCTTGCGATAGAGAAGGTAGTCCCTTGGGGCAGTTTTTAATCCTTCAAATTACAGTGTAATCATTGTGGTTATGCCGTTTTTTGTTTATTCTTTTGTTTGGCTTCCATATGCTTTTGGAAAAATACTATTTTATCTGCAGTAGCAAGCCGTATTATACCAAATTCGTGATAATAAATATCAATCTGTTGATACCTAACCCCGTTTTACAATACGGCTTGTGTACCTCATATTTGGGAAATGAATTCGTATACAAGTCCGGGTGTAATTTTTTTGATTCCAGTAACTTTTTTCACTTTCGTTTCTCTCGAACAAATATTTATTTTACTAAGTCCGTTATCAGCACTCGCACCAGAAACCGTCAGACATCCCAGGATGTCTGACGGTTTTATTTTTTCACCGGTTTCCCCGTCCCGCGGCTTTCCGCAGAGGAAAAAGCATCCGAATCTGCCAAAGCGCCCGCAGCTTCCGCTTCTTTTCCGCGCCGCATGCCGGACAGAAATCCGCCCGCGGGCTCAAAGCCGGAATTTCCCCGAAAATCCGTCCCTTTCCGGGTCCGTATTCCGAAAACCGTAATTTTTCCTCCGAAACGGCGTTCCGGACTTGCCTTTTCATAAAAGATATGTTATACTAATAACAATCAATCCGTTGGTTTTGACGGGAAGGATTTTTATGAAAACAACCGAACAGCAGCACAATGAGAAAAAAGAAGAACTCATGGAAAAATGCTTTGCATGCTATGCCGAAAACGGACTGACCGGCACAGGCATCAAAGCCCTTGCGAAGGCATGCAACTGTACAACGGGCAATCTGTATTGCTATTTCCGGAATTTGGATGAGCTGATTCTGGAATCGACGGCATACTGCATGGCAAAGGTGGAGGACGAGTTTATGTCCAAAGCCCCCACCGACCCCAGGGATGTTCCGCGGTTCATCGAAACCGTCCCGTATTGGACGGCGAAGGAGCACGGCAAGAAATACCGTCTGATGTACCAGGTCTACACGCTTCCGAAATACCGGGAATACGGCAAGAAATTCTTTGAGGGCGTCAACACGCGCTATACCGAATACGCGAAACAGCTGGAACCGAAAATCGGCATTCCGTATACGGTCATCACACCGCTGATC
>CAKSHV010000272.1 GCA_934457515.1 uncultured Clostridia bacterium | reverse complement strand
GTCATAGGTCCAACGCCGCCGGGCACCGGCGTAATCGCGCCCGCAATTTCGGAAACCTTTTCAAAGTCCACATCGCCGCAGAGCTTTCCGTTTTCATCGCGGTTCATGCCCACATCAATAACCACCGCACCGGGCTTTACCATGTCCTTTGTCACAAATTTGGCTCTGCCCACCGCGGCAACCAAAATGTCCGCCTTTTTCGTAATTTCGGGCAAATCCTTTGTTTTGGAATGGCAAACGGTCACCGTGCCGTTTTTGTGCAGCAAAAGCATCGCCTGGGGCTTGCCCACGATGTTGCTTCTGCCGATAACCACACAGTTTTTCCCCGCCACATCAATGCCGGACTCGGCAATCAGCTCCATAACGCCTGCGGGTGTGCAGGGCACAAAATCAAAATCGCCGATCATAATTCTGCCCACATTAACAGGGTGGAATGCGTCCACATCTTTTTTCGGGTCGATTGCATATAAAACGGTTTTTTCATCCAAATGTTTGGGCAGCGGCAGCTGCACCAAAATGCCGTTAATCTTGTCGTTTTTATTCAGTTCGTCAATCAGCTCCAAAAGTTGCTTTTCGGTTGTTTCCTCGGGAAGGGCATATTCCTCCGAATAAATGCCGACCTCCGCGCACGCCTTTTTCTTGTTGTTTACATACACGCGCGACGCGGGGTCATTTCCGACGATGACCACCGCCAGACCGGGATTTATCCCCTCTTTTTTCAGTTTTTCCGTTTCGAGCGCGAGTTTGCTCTTTATTCTTGCCGAAACTTTCTTTCCGTCCAACAGCTTTGCTGCCATATTTATTTCCTCCTTTAATGGGTCTGAACGGGATCAGACAGTGCTTGTCAAAGCCGATTAAATCACTCCGCCCGGCTTTTAAAAGCGCTTTTTTCACAATTTCATAATTCTCGGGGCGCCGATATTGCAAAAGGGCGCGCTGCATTTTCTTTTCTTCATAACTTTTTGGCACATACACCTTTTCCATGGTACGCGGATCCAGCCCTGTGTAGAACATGCAGGTTGACATGGTGCCGGGCGTCGGGTAAAAGTCCTGCACCTGTTCGGGCGTGTAGTGAATATCCCTTAAATATTCCGCAAGCTCAATGGCGTCTTTTAATTCCGAACCCGGGTGGGATGACATTAAATAAGGCACCACATACTGCTCTTTTCCAAGCTTTCGGTTAATTTCGGTATATTTTTTGCAAAACGCGTCAAACACCTTGCGGTTCGGCTTTCCCATGTAATAAAGCACCTTTTCCGAAACATGCTCGGGCGCAACTTTTAACTGTCCGCTGACATGATGCTCGCAAAGCTGGCGGAAAAAGCGCTCGTCTTTATCATAAATCAAATAATCATACCGAATACCCGAGCGCACAAACACCTTTTTCACCCGCGGAATTTCGGATAATTTTCTTAAAAGCTCGGCATATTCTCTGTGGTCAACCCTTAAATTTTCGCAGGGTGACGGAAACAGACACTGCCGTTTCGGACAGCTGCCTTTTGTCCCCTGTTTTTCACAGGACGGCTGTCTGAAATTGGCGGTCGGACCGCCCACATCGTGAATATATCCTTTAAAGTCAGGGTTCCAAACCATTTTTTCCGCCTCGCGGATTAAGGACTGCTGACTTCTTGATGTGATTATTCTGCCCTGATGGAAGGTCAGTGCACAAAACGAACAGTTGCCGTAGCACCCGCGGGACGAGGTTAAGCTGAATTTCACCTCACGGATGGCGGGCACGCCGCCGTCTTTTTCATACATGGGATGATAGGTTCCCATATAAGGCAGGCTGTATACTTTGTCAAGTTCAGCGCGCGTAAGCGGCTTTGCCGGCTTATTCTGAACCAAATAATACTCGCCGTGCTTTTGCACAACGGTATGCCCCGAAAACGGGTCCTGATTCTGGTACTGAATCATAAAGCTCTCGGCATATTTTTTCTTATCCGACGCAACCTCGCTGAACGAAAAGCATGCAAAGCACTTTTCCTTCGGAATTTCTTTTGAAAGATAGCAAGTGCCGGGAATATCGGTAATGTCTGAAACCTTTGTCCCACTTTTTAAGCGCTTAGCAATTTCAACCATCTGTGTTTCGCCCATGCCATACACCAAAAGGTCTGCGCCCGAATCCACAAGCACCGAACGGCGTACTTTATCGTCCCAGTAATCATAGTGCGCAAACCGCCTGAGGCTTGCCTCTATGCCGCCGATGACCACCGGCAGTTTCGGAAACGCCTCGCGCACGCGGTTGGAATAAACGATTATGGCACGGTCGGGACGCATGCCCGACTTGCCGCCCGGCGAATAGGCGTCTTCACTGCGTCTTTTTTTCGCCGCCGTATAGTGGTTTACCAT
>CAKSHV010000271.1 GCA_934457515.1 uncultured Clostridia bacterium | reverse complement strand
CGGTATTTTGCAGCATCACCTGCAAAATCATCCGTTCCGGCAAAATCTTTATCGGTGGTCAGCACGATTGCCGCCACACGGGAATAGTTCTTTTTAACATCTTTTAAAGAAATGGTCGCCGTGCCGGCTTTTAATGTTGCCTTGCCTGCCAAATCCCAGCCGTATGCACCGCTTGCACCCGTTTGGGTGTTTGCGCCGAAAATACCGATTAAGCCCGAAAGTGTAGTTCTGTCCACACCGATTTTTGCCGCGCGCGAACCCTGGCTGTTTGAAGTGTAATCCTTGGCATAGCCCCAAACATAGTAGGTGCCGTCTGCGGGAATTTCAATTTTTGCCGTTGCGTCCGAAACGTCTGCCGAAGAGCTTGTTGCGCCCATTAAAATTTGGGTTGTGCCGTCTTTTGTATTCTTCCAAGTGCCATAGTCGGTTGCAAAATCATCGGGCAAAAGAACCAAATTGGTTTCATTTTCCGAAAAAGCGCGCACCGTTTCTGCGGGATATGCCTCAAAATCGTTTAAAGTGTAGTCTTCCCCGGGTGTATAATTCTTCTCGGTTGTAAACATAATTGCCGCAACTCTGGCATATTGTGCCGAAGTTTTAAGCAAAGTTACCTTTGCCGTATCGCCCTTTTTAAAGGTCATCTCTCCGATTTTCTCCCAAACAAAGCCCTCCTGACCGTGCTTGCCTGCCGTTTGCATTGCAGTTCCGTTTACCGCAATGTTTGCAAAGCGTGTGCCGGGGTTGTTGGTCGCATAGTCGCGCACAAAGCTGTAAATTGCATAGGTTCCGTCTGCGGGAATCCGAACAGATGTGGAAATGTCCGCCTCGGGCTTGGGGTCTGCACACAAAATCGGATAGCCTTCCCAGCTTATTTTATACCAGTTGTCGGTCGACTGAAACATGTCCGGCAAAACAAAGAAGGTAGTGCCCGATTCCGGAACATCCGTTTTGGAAGATTCTTTTGTTTTCGGAGAAATAGTTAAATCCCACGTGTATTTTGAATCCTCAGAGTTGTTATCCACAATGGTATAGCCCTTAGGAACAACGAACGAAATTGCGGTTCTGCCGGTGCGCACATCACTGGTTAAAATCTGCACGTTTTCAAACGGAACGGATTTGGAATAAGCACCCGTGCCCGAATAGGTAACCGTGCCGTTTAGCAAACAGCCTGTAAGCTGGTTTGCGGTATTTAACGCAAACGGAAAATTATCGGTGCTTAAAACCAAACGCTTAACACCCGCCGCCGAACCCGTTGTAATAACGCTGATTTTAAACGGCGTGAAATTGGTTTCGTCAATCACCGTTTCTTCTGCTGCAAAGGCGGGCAATGCCATGCCCAAAATCAGCAAAACAGCCAAAAATAACGAAATACCCTTTTTCATACTCTACTCAGTCCCTTACTATGTATTTTTTTCAAAAGATTTCTATTTGTATTTTATTGTATTTTACCATAATACTTGCCCGCATTTCAATGCATAAAATTGTTTTTTTCTTATATTATTCTGCTATTTTGAATTTTATAAACCGCTTTGTATCACAAAATACTAATGCGGAAAATATACAATTCTATCAATATTGTCTGCTTTTTTAACAAAAACGTTTGTTCGCCGCATTTTTATTTGTGCGCGCAAAAAAATGCACAAAATTGCAGTCCGCTTACAGCACGAAATTCCATTGACATTTTAAAATCCGCACGGTATAATTGAAAAAAATGCCGAAAATTACAAGAACGGAGGACGGACATGTATACAGGATATTTGCGCTTAAAAAGCGGAAAAGTGCAGACAAAACAAGTGAGAATAACCGAAAAAACTGCCGAAAACGGCGTTAAAATTCTATTTATCGACGGCGTTTCGGACGAGATTTTAGATGAAAATTTCGGCGTGGGCATCGATTTTAAGGTGAGCGCCGAAAGCTACATGACAAACTTTCGATACTCGCCATACTGGTGCAAACCTGCATTCGGCAAGGCGGACTTTTCAGACATGCCGGACGAAACGCAGGGGCTGATTTATCAGAAAAAAGGCGGTACTTTCGGCGTGATTCTGCCGCTGGTTACGGAAAATTACAAATGCGTACTGTGCGGAAACAGCAGCGGCGGCATAACCGCAAAGCTGTATTCGTGGGCACAGATGACCGACTGCCGCGCAGCGGCGTTTGTGCGCGCCGAGGGCGAAAATCCGTTTATACTGCTGAAAAACTGTATAAATGCTGCGCTTTGTGAGCTTAATAACGGCTGCCGCAGCATTGAAGAGAGAGTCTACCCCGAGATTTTCGAGTATTTGGGCTGGTGCAGCTGGGACGCGATGGAAATTCGGGTGAACGAGGCGGACTTGCTGAAAAAATGCGATGAA
>CAKSHV010000270.1 GCA_934457515.1 uncultured Clostridia bacterium | reverse complement strand
AGGGTGCACTGACCATTGAAAAATTAGAGGCAATGACCTGTGTGTGCTCGGTGGGACTGGACATGATTGCCATCCCCGGCGACACCTCTGCCGAAACCGTTGCGGCAATTATTGCGGACGAGGCGGCGATCGGCATGATTAACCAGAAAACAACGGCGGTGCGCGTGATTCCCGCGACAGGCTGCAAAGAGGGAGATATGGTTGAATTTGGCGGCCTTTTGGGGCGTGCGCCCGTTATGCCGGTCAATCGGTTCGGCTGCGACAAGTTTGTGCAGCGCGGCGGCAGAATTCCCGCGCCGATTCACAGCCTGAAAAACTAATTTTAAGGCGCAAAAATTCTTTTGCCGCAAAATTTATGCGGCGGAACGGAGTTACAGCATGTTATGCATGAAATGCAAGAAAAATATGGCAATTGTTTTTATAAAAAGGATGGAAGCCGGGAAGCAGGTCACGGAAGGGTATTGCCTTGCGTGCGCAAACGAGCTCGGTATTTCCCCGCTTAACGATATGATGAAGCAGATGGGTATGTCGGAAGACGATATGGAGTCCATGCAGGACCAGTTCGGCTCGATGATGGAAATGTTGGAAAACGGCGAAGTGCCGCCGGAATTGCAGTCCTTTGCGGGAAATTTAGGGTTCACGCCGCCGGACGGCGAAATCAATCACATGCCGAAAGCATATGGCAGCGATGAGGACGCTAAGAAAAAAAGTGCTGAGAAAAGAAAACGTCCGCGTCTGATTGACACGTTCGGCGCCAACATGAACAAGCGTGCGAAAGAAGGAATGGTAGACCGCGTAATCGGCAGAGAAAAAGAGTTGATGCGTGTAATTCAGATTTTAAACCGCCGCGCAAAGAATAACCCTGCGTTAATCGGCGAACCGGGCGTCGGCAAAACCGCAATTGCAGAGGCACTTGCGCTTCGGATTGTGGAGAAAAAAGTCCCTGCAAAGCTTTTGGACAAACAGGTGTACCTGGTGGATTTTGCGGCGATGGTTGCTGGAACGCAGTTCCGCGGGCAGTTCGAACAGCGCGTGAAAGGCGTCATTGACGAGGTGAAATCGGCGGGCAACATCATCTTGGTTATCGATGAAATGCACAATATTGTGGGCGGCGGCGGAACAGACGGCGCGCTGTCTGCGGCAAATATTTTAAAGCCGGCGCTTGCACGCGGCGAAATTCAGGTCATCGGCGCGACAACCCTTGCCGAGTACAGAAAATATATTGAAAAAGACGCGGCGCTCGAGCGCCGATTCCAGCCCGTTATGGTGGAAGAACCCTCGGTTGCCGAAACGATTGAGATTATTAAGGGCATTAAGGAATATTATGAAAAACATCACCACATCATTGTGCCGGACGATGTCATCCGCACGGCGGTTATGCTCTCAAAGCGCTTTATTCAGGGGCGTTTTCTGCCCGACAAGGCGATTGACGTGATTGACGAGGCGGGTTCGAAAGCTAATTTGGACAACGAGATTTTAACCCAGCTTACTATATTATATAATCAAAAATCCGCACTTGAAAAAGAAATCGCGGCGTTTGAGGCAAATGAGTCTGAAATGCAGGATTATGAAAAAGCGGCGGAATTTAAAAGCCGCGAGTGCGCGTTAAACGAGCAAATTGCAGCGCTCGAGCCCCAGTGCAAGAGCACGGTTTTGACCGCGGAGGACGTGGCGAAAGTGGTAGAACTTTGGGCAAATGTGCCGGTCAGCAAGCTGAGTTTGCATGAATCGGAACAGCTGATGAATCTGGAAAATGCCATTAAAAAGAAGATTATCGGCCAGGACAGCGCGGCAGACCGCGTGGCAAAAGCCATTCGCAGAAAGCGCGCGGGGGTTGAGGGCAGACTTCGCCCGGCATCGTTCATTTTTGTGGGCCCCACGGGTGTGGGCAAAACCGAAATGGTAAAAGTTTTGGCAGAAGAACTGTTCGGCTCGAAAGACGATTTAATTCGGCTGGACATGACCGAATATTCCGAGCAGCACTCGGTTTCCAAGCTGATTGGTTCGCCTCCGGGCTATGTTGGCTATGACGAGGCGGGACAGCTGACCGAAAAGGTGCGCAGAAAGCCCTATTCGGTGATTTTGTTTGATGAAATCGAAAAGGCACACAGCAGTATTTACAACATTCTGCTTCAGATTTTGGACGAGGGCAGACTGACCGATTCGCAGGGACGTGTGGTGAATTTTGAAAACACAGTTGTGATTTTAACGTCGAATGCGGGAATCGGATTCGGAACCGAAAGCCTGGGCTTTGCAGGCAAGGCAGAGGCGGAAGATACCGTTGCAAACGACAAATTAAAGCAGATTTTCAAGCCCGAGCTTTTAAACCGCGTAGACGAAATTGTGGTGTTTAACCG
>CAKSHV010000269.1 GCA_934457515.1 uncultured Clostridia bacterium | reverse complement strand
ATCCAAAGGCGCGCCTCAACCTCTGCCGGGGTTTCGGAATCTGCCGCATAAAAGTCTGCGCCGCCCGACTCCAATGTCGGTTTTTCGGTATACATTTTTCCGTATTTCACGCCGTTAATGCGCAGTCCGTCGTCCATGTCCGCGCCCGCTTTGGTGCCGCAAAGGGTGCACTTTGCTTCTTTTACGTCTAAAGTGTTAAGCGCCCAGCTTGCCTCAAGCTCAATGGTTGCGCCGTTTTCCATCGTAATAAAGCCGAACGCCGAATCTTCAACGGTGTATTTCTTCGGGTCCCAGTCGCCCCATGCATTTGCAGTGTCAACCTGGTCTGCCAGCTTTCTGTATGTCTTGCCCACAACCATTTTCGGCTTGTAGTTGTTCATGGTCCAAAGGGTAATGTCCAACGCGTGTGTACCGATGTCAATCAACGGACCGCCGCCCTGCTCCTCTTCATTTAAGAAAACGCCCCATGTGGGAACGGCTCTGCGGCGAACCGCATGTGCCTTTGCAAAATAAATCTCGCCAAGCTCGCCCGCGTCGCACGCCTTTTTCAGATATTGCGTGCGCGGATTCTGGCGGTTCTGATAACCAATCGTCAGCTTTTTGCCGGTGCGTTTTGCCGCGTCTAACATTTTCTTTGCCTCGGCATAGGTTTTTGCCATCGGCTTTTCGCACATAACGTGCTTGCCCGCCTCTAAAGAGTCCACCGTAATAAAGCTGTGCTCGCGGTTCGGTGTGCACACATGCACAACGTCAATATCCTTGTCCTTCAAAAGCTCTTTGTAATCGGTGTACACTTTTGCGTCCGCCGTTCCGTAGTCTTTCTTCGCCTTTTCGGCGCGCTCGGGGATAATATCGCAAAATGCAACCATTTCCACATCATTAAGCTTTGAAAGCGAGGGCATGTGCTTGCCGTTTGCAATACCGCCGCAGCCGATGATACCGATTTTCAGTTTCTTATCCATTCTTATTCTCCTTATTGATTCTTTTTCTCCAAATACGCTTTTTCGGTTGAAGGAGGATTTAAGCATGCTGTCATGCTGCCGTCAATCACATACGGATTTACCCAGCGAACCGCATTGGTAATGATTTTCTGCACGTATTTGTTCTCCGAGAAAATCGGATATTCCTCATGTCCCGGCTGGAAATAGAAAATTCTGCCCGAGCCGCGCTTAAATGTACAGCCGCTTCGGAAAAGCTCACCGCCCGGATGCCAGGTTAGGAAAATCTGCTCGTCCGGCTGTGGGATATCAAACAATTCGCCGTACATTTCATCATTTTCCACCTCAAAATAAGGCGGAATGCCCTGCGCAATCGGATGATTCGGCGCAATGTTCCACACGCGCTCGTGCTTGCCGTCTAAGCGCCATCTTAAGTTACAGGTCGTGCCCATCAGCTTCTTAAAAATCTTGGAATGATGCGCGGAGTGCAGACCGATAAAGCCCATGCCGTCCAAAACGCGTTTGTGAATGCGCTCAACTAATGCATCATCAACTTTGTCGTGCGCCATATGTCCCCACCAAATCAAAACATCTGTGTTGTTCAAAACCTCGTCCGGTAAACCCTGTTCGGGGTCGGAAAGAGTGCCTGTGCGCACCTCCATGTCCTCATTCTTGCTTAAAAATTCAGAAATCGCGCCATGTATGCCCTTCGGATACACTTCTTTGATTCTCTCCTCAACCTGTTCGTGAACAAATTCGTTCCAAATCGTAACTCTGATCATTTCTTTCCCTCCCGTTTTTCTTCTTGACTTTAGCATAACACAATGTTAAAATAAATTATATAATAAAACGAATCAAAAATATAACAAATATAAGATTAGGTGATTGTATGCAAAAAAAAGATGCACCGCGTACCGAGCAGGTCGCCAATGAAATTTCCAAATTTGTCATTGTGGAAAATGTACAGCTCCCGCAAAGAAACGTGCCCTTTAAGTACTTTGTTTCCGCACCCAAAAAAACAGGCTTGTACGCCTCGGCGCATATTCATGAATATATCGAAATTTTATACTGCCTGTCGGGGGAGTACAGCGTTATTTTAAACAACGTTACGCACAGCTTTACAAAAGGTGATTTAATTGTCATCAATCCGAACATGGTACACATCATTCACGTGCACAAAATCGGAGATTACAGCGTTTTTCAGTTCCCGCCGAATTTCTTATACACAGCCGTTCATTCCGCAATTGAACCGAAATACATTCTGCCCTTTGTCACGCAGGACACAGCGGCGCAAAATCATTTTACAAACGCCGAGCTGTGCAACACCATTCTGCCCGAAACCTTAAAAAAAATATCGGAAGAGTTCAGCGAACAGCGATATGGCTACGAATTTGCCTTAAAAATCTATTCCGAGCAGATTTTTT
>CAKSHV010000268.1 GCA_934457515.1 uncultured Clostridia bacterium | reverse complement strand
GATAAGCAGAGGAAAAAGCGGTTTGATTTATGAAATAAGGCTTTATTCTTCAGCTTTTTCGTAAATATCAAAATACAGTTTTCCGTCATCTAAAATCATCAGATATTGCGTTTCTTTGAAAGTTAGCCAAAGAATGCCGTTTTCAAATGTATAACTTCCTTCGTAATTTTCTTCCGTTTCATACGAAAAAGTCAGCTTGCTGAAATATTTGTATTCGGCGGTGTATGTTCCGTCCGCTTTTAAGTACAGATTGAAAAATTCAGTATAGTTATACCGGTCGCCCTCTCCCGCCTCGAAACTTTGATTTGATCTGCCGTTTTTGTCAAAAGTGGGCTGCAATTCGTATTCTTCGTCTTTTTTATGAGATGATTTTCATCTGTTACGTAATAAAATTTGCCTTTTCTTGTCAAAATATCTGCAGCATCATTTTTGGCTTTTACATAAATTGAGTTTTTGTCCTGAAGACGATAGGTTCCCTTATTTCCTTTTGTTGAGTCAAACGTTGTGTTTTCGTTCAGTTGATATTCGTCTCTGATAAACAGACCCACGCTTTTATAGGTCCCCGCTATGTTTTCTTCGGTCAGTTTTTCATTTTTTGAAGTGTTGTTTGGATTTTCCGCATCCGTGCTGCCGCACGAGCAAAGACCAAGCAGCACGGCACTTGCCAATAATAACGATAATAACTTTTTCATTTCAATAGTCCTTTCCTTTTGTTTTTTGATTAACGGTTTTATGTATATCTTGTTTTCAGATGTGCAGCCTCCTTTCATTACAAAAATGATGAGGTGCATTTTTTATCGGCAATAAAAAACGCACCAACCGAAGTCGGTGCGTAAAAAACACAAACTCCGATTGCTGCGAAACAATTTTAATAGAATGATACTAAGCTCAATCCACCAAATGAAATTTGTGTTTTTAACAAATTGTAAAGTGAATTAAGCATACAGAAATAAAGATACCCGCAAAAAAAGTACCATTCGTTTTCCTATTAAAATTGTTTCGCATGATTATTATACCATTTTATTTTTCAAAATAATTGTCAAATGCCCATAAAAAAGGAGCGGCATAGGTTTCTATGCCGCTCCTTTGGAGATTGCTTTATTCTGCATGCACTTCTTTGCGCTGTGTTATTTTTTTCTTAAAATCAATCAGTGCCTTTTTGATTTGTTTTCTGAACCGGATGATTAAGATAACCGCCAAAATCAAAACCGAAAGCAGAACAATGGTTCCCCACGGTGTTTTTTTCGATACGGAAAAGGCTTTTGCGTTGCTTGGGAGGGTGAATACAATGCAGCTGCCGTCCTCTTTCACAGTTGCTTTCTGCCATTTTCCGCCCGATTCATACGAAACGCGAAGCTTTTTGCCCGCAAATTCTTTTTTAGGCAGATAGTGAATAACCGCCTCTTTTTTATTGTTGTCGGTAATTTGAATGTTCCAGCGCTCAAGTTCGCGTTTTTCAGGCTCTGCCTTTTCTATTGTTACGGTCGATGCGGAGGAAAATTCCCCTGCCGCAACCACAACCGGCAAGCCGTTTCGGCGCACCTCGCTGCTTTCGATGGACAGAATATAGCTGTCGTAAACCGCCTCGATTGTATCGTCAAAAGTTAAATGTTCGAAGCTGTCTTTGTCCCACTTGCCGTACTGACCGTCTTTTTTCGGAATGGCGGGCAGTTTGTTCTCGGGAACGGTTTCACCGTAGCCGAAGTCTACCGTGCCGACCGTTTTGCCGTCTGCCTTAAAGGTCAGCGTGAAATGGTTGAAATCGGCGGGAACACCGTCTAAAAGAACCAGTTTTTCATAAGACACGCCCTGTGCCTTGCCGGCGTAGCTGATGTTGTCAATGCCGCCGAACCCGTTGTTTGCAAAGAAATTGCCTGTACAGGTGGTTGCCTTGCCCGCAATCGAGCCGATGTATTCGCTTGCCTCTTCCACATTCACAATTGCCATGCAGTCGAAAATCTTGTCGCCCTCGCCCGCAATGCCGCCGAGGTAATTTCTGCCCGACAAGGTGCATTTTGCATAGGAATTTTTAATAAACGAATCGGAATAGCCTGCGATACCGCCGGTGTAGTCGCCTGTTTTGCTGGTGATTTTGCCTTTTCCCAAACAGTCGTATATAAGCCCCAATTCCTCTTTGCCCGCAATGCCGCCCGCATAGCTTTTCTTGGCGTTCACAAAGCCGGTGTTGGTGCAGTGGCTGATGATTGCCTTGGTGGTGTACATGAAATTCATGGTTTTCTTGCCTTGAGAAACCACATCTTCCTCGGGGTCGAAATCGTATTCAATGGCAAGACTGCCCGCAATACCGCCGACGTTTAAGTCACCATTCACTTCTCCCGAATTTTTGCATTTTGTAACCTTTCCCTC
>CAKSHV010000267.1 GCA_934457515.1 uncultured Clostridia bacterium | reverse complement strand
CCGTATGCAATAACTTCCTCATCAATGGTTTCACAGTCAATTCCGCTCTTTTCGCCGACAGCATATAAAATTCCCTCACTGTATTGCGGAAATGCCAGCTTGCCGGACGTTCCGTAGTCCTTTCCGCTTGCGGTCACTCTGCCGCCCGCAATGACTAACCCCTCGTTGTTTTCGCCCCAGCCTACACTCACGCCGACGCTTATGTTGTAGTACTTTCTGCCCGTCGTTGTTCCGCCCTCTGCAATCAGTTCTCCGCCGTTTATCCGAATTGTATCAAATCCGCCACAATATACGCCGTAAGCAGATGAGCAGTTTGCAAAATTATACAGGTCCTCTTTGCTGTCGCACTTCATTGTTCCGCCTTTGGCTTCAAGCGTTCCGCTGTTTAATGTAAATGAACCGTTAACCGCTGCGCTGTACGCACTCCAACTTACCGGAAAAAACTTTTCGGTATCTTCCGGTTCAAGATTCGGACCGTAAACGATAAGCTTTCCGTCACCGCTTATCTCCGCACCGTTAAGCGACATTGTGCATATAACCTTAGCAGAGCTTGTAATTACGCTTGTTCCGTTTAAAATGATGCTGCAGGCAGGTCTTATCAAAAAGCCCGACGCATAATCTCCCACTCTCTCCGCAAAGTCATAATTAAAGCTGTTAAATGTCAGTGTGTTTGCCTCTTTATCCCACACAAGCGTGCCGCCCTTTTGGTCAACCCATACTGTACTCTCCGTATCGCTATCAATAAAAATTCCCTCACCGGTCAGCTTTACCGTATTGTCCGCCGCAAGCGCGGGAACAGCGCTTAAAACCAGCGCCGCACTAAGTAAAACAGAAATAAGTTTTCGCATGTTGTTGTCTTCCTCCTATAAAATTCCAAGTTTCTGCGCCGCCGTTTTTGCCTCGCTGCGGCGGCTCACGCCCATTTTGGACAAAATATGGCTGATGTGGCTTTTCACCGTTGCAAGCTTAATATCTAAAATTTCACCGATTTCCGCATTGCTCTTGTCCGCACAAAGCAAACGAAGCACCTGCATTTCCGCGTCGGTAAGCTTTTGCGCAATACCCGATGCCTGCTGCAAAAAGTTCGGATAAAACACCGCCATCGTGCGCGACACCTGTATAACCTCTTCCAAAAACGCCTTGTCGTCCGCATAATTTAAAGCCTCTAACATGGGCAGAACCAAAACGCCGTATTCACTTATTGTGCGCACAAAATGATAGTTTTGCGCTATCTCCACCGCACAGCATAAATCTGTTTTCCAGTCCTTGTTTTTCAGCCGCATTTTTGCCGCCGCCGATAAAATTTTCAAATGAATCCTGTCAATGTGCCGTCCGCAAATTTCAAAAAACGGCTCTAAAGGTGCAAGGGTTAAAAGCGTTGCCTCATTATCGCCCAAAGACAGCTCCGCCATCGCCTGCGTTATGTATTGATACCGCTTAAGCGTGTCGGTACGAATTACGTTTTTCGGTGCTTTTTCGCGATACCACGAACGAACAAACATTGTATCATCGGTAAGCAGTGCAATTCGGCACAAAAGCGCGTCAATATTCGAAAGAAACCGCGTAAGCCCAAGTCTTTCAAACCGCTCCTTCAGCGACAAAACCGCCTGTTTTGCAGCCGAAGCATTTCCCGAATGAATCCGGCTCCGCGCAAGCAGACCGATCAGCGCAAACTCAATGTCCGGCGTTCCTTTGTTCTGAATGTCACTAAGGCCCGAAACAAGCGTTAAAACACGCTCGGAAATGTTCTCTCCTTTTTCAAACTTGCTTTCCGCAATCGCACAGTCCGCAAGTCCCACGCCGTCGCGTCCCAAAATCAGCTCCACGGGTTTTCGCATGGTTTTATATAAAAAATCGTCTTTTTTGCTCCAGTCCGAAAAATCCTTGCCGCCGTTCATAATGCTTGGCAGCGCACTGGTTACCGAAAATGCGGGAAGTGAAATTTCGCGGTTTGCAATCTGTGCTGCTGCAAGGTTAATCGCCTGTATAATGCTCTTAATACCTTTCTGCGGAAGCGCAATTTCAAGGTGCGCCAGCCGGCTTTTCGCCTCGCGTCCCGCCTCGTCAAACGGACTTTTCGACGCAGCATATGCCTTAAGCTCTTCAAACCATTTTTCCGATGCCTCATAATCGGCATGCAGCGCGCTTAACATGCTAACTCCCTGCATAAGTGCGGGCACCGCGCGGATTTCCTCATCCGAAAGCATAGCAAAATACGGCTCTAACTCCTCGTAATGCCCCATGCCGGGGTGCATGGAAGTGCTTTTGATAATCAGTTCCGAAACCTTGCTCTTGTCACCGCTTTTGGAATAAAACTCCAGCGCTTTTCCATAGTTTTCACTAAGTTCGTAATATAAGCCGCCCCGTCCGTACAG
>CAKSHV010000266.1 GCA_934457515.1 uncultured Clostridia bacterium | reverse complement strand
ACACTGACCGCAGGACAGGTTGTTTCTATGGTTGTTGACTGCCCGGAATACGGACGTTTCGGCGGCTTGGCACTTGTTCCGTCTGGCGCGGAAGACAAACCCACTCAAAACTTTATTACTACTTCGTCTGCCGGCATTTCCAATTCAGATTTAATGAATTTGCAGGATTTAACCACCGAAAAAGCAACGGTTGGTGAAGATGTTGCAGTTACGGTTGACGGCGTAGAAGTTACCGCGACGTTCGGAGCGGCTGCAAAGGTCGGCGCGTCCTCCGATACGGTTGATGTTATGGGTGATGCGGTTACCAGAACCTCTGTTGCAGACGCATTGGCTGTAGCAGGCAAGCTGCCTGTTACAACCGGCAGAGTAATTGCTTTCTTAAACGGTGCCAGAGTTGTAAACCCCGGCATTACATTCGTTAATGCAGGCGACGCGATTACCACACAGACTGTAACCGACGGGTTTAAACCCACAGCGCTGGATAACGGAAACCTGTACGGTCTTCACATAGGAGGAGCTGACGGAAGTGTTCGAATGCTGTTTCAGACAAATCTGATTGCGGCACGTTTCGGCGAGGATTATGAAACGACCAAGCCGTTGGACGGTGCGCACTTAAACGGCATTGCAAAACCCAGAATGGCAGGCACAACCATGAAGCTTGGCACTATGAACGGTTATGTGGTTTTCCGTAATCAGTATATCGACAGAACCAACTATGCATACCAAACGAACGACGGTCCCATTTGTACGGAAATCTATGCAACGGGTTCTGTTAAAACGGTGGGAACAACAGACGAGGCTGTCGTAAAAAGCGGCGATGAAATCCTGGGTGTTCATGCAGACAGGGTTAAAGGCGATAACTACTGCTATGAATGGGCAACGCTTTATTTTACCGATAAATATACAACCGGTGAAACAATTGTTATTGACAACGGCGACCATAAATTGGTTTCGGTTGACGGTGCAGACGACCTGTTTATTATAATCAAAAATGCAGACGGTTCGATTGCAAGCACAGCACATCGGCTGGTTACCTGGGAAACGCCTTACGGACTGACGCTTGAAGCAGGTCAGAAAGCATATGTATGGCGCTATTCAGATTATATCGGAACCAACATGAAACCGCTTTGCACAGTGGTTGAGTAATTTTCTGAATTTAAAAAGAACTCATGCAAAAGCATGAGTTCTTTTTTTGTTTGGCGGCAATTGCTGTTTTAAAGACGATTGTAGGGGACGGTGCACACAATACTTTGTTTGTTTTTGCCTGCTCTATAAAAACTCACCCACTCTGCTGCGCCCCCTTTTTCGTGTAACTTGCTCACGCACGTTAAACGAAGCGTCCGGCGGACACAAAAACACGCACCGGAATCGCGCAATTTTAGGGGTGCAATGAACCCGCCGCGCGTTGTGCGGCGGAAAAGGGGCGCGCGGAATGTGCGCCCTCCTTTTTTTGCATAAAAAATTACAATTATTCAAAAAGGGCAGTCACAGAATCACAAAGTCCCGCAACTGCCCTTTTAAAATTAGTTTTTAGTCTTTAATATTTTTAATTTTTGTCAAATCGCCGCTGCACAGCGCCTCCATGTTGTTAAAAATTTTGTCTGCATCCCAGTCCCACCATTTAAGACGCATTAAATACGCGGTCAATTCCTCATCAAACCGCTGCCGAATCACTCTGCACGGATTTCCGCCCGCAACGCAATAAGGCGGAACATCTTTGGCAACAACCGAGTTTGCAGCAATAATTGCACCGTCACCGATATGTACACCCGGCATTACGGTTACGTTCTGCCCTATCCACACATCGTTTCCTACAATCGTATCGCCTTTAAGCGGAAGATCCTCTAATGCCGGCGTGAATTTCTCCCATCTGCCGCCCATGATGTTAAAAGGATAGGTCGAAACGCTTTTCATCCTGTGATTTGCGCCGTTCATCACAAATTCAATGCCCTTCGCAATGGCGCAAAATTTTCCGATGATTAACTTATCACCCAAAAAATCATAGTGATGCGTAACATGCTCCTCAAACTTTTCGGCCCCGCTTACATCATCATAATAAGTATAGTCCCCGACAATGATATTGGGACGGGTAATGACATTTTTAATATACACAATTTGCTTTATGTTTTCATTGGGATAAATTTTGCTCGGGTCGGGTCCTGTCATGGTAAGGTCACCTCTGTACATTTTAGTTTTTCAAGTATTGCTCTAAATGATAAATAATCTCCGCAACGGCATGGTCTTTGTCCGAAACGGTTACAAAATCTGCCGCGCGTTTTAGCGACGCCTCCGCATTCTCCACTGCAATGCCCACGTCCGCACAGGTTAAAAGCCGCAAATCATTTTCATAATTTCCAACGCCGATTGCGGTTTCGCAAC
>CAKSHV010000265.1 GCA_934457515.1 uncultured Clostridia bacterium | reverse complement strand
GTTCGCGGGATTTAACCGAGGGGAAACTGCCTAAAATCAGCACCTTCGAGTGCTCATTAAAAAGGGGAGGGAACGGATGGAAAATCATAAAATAAACACCGGGCTTTCTTTTTTAAAAGGGGTTGACAACTAAACTTACTTCATATATAATATAGCAGATTTTAAAGGAAATTGCAAATAAAATGAGGTGTGACTTTATGTATTCGCTGCTGCTTTGCATTATTTATATTTCGTTTATCAGCCTCGGATTGCCCGATTCGCTTTTGGGCGCGGGCTGGCCTGTTATGCAGCCTGCCCTTGGCGTTCCGATGTCTTATGCCGGCATTATCAGCATGATTATTGCAGGAGGTACAATTGTTTCAAGCCTGCTTTCCGACCGCCTGACGCGAAAACTTGGTGCGGGATTGGTGACGGCGGGCAGCGTTTTTTTAACAGCAGCGGCACTTTGGGGCTTTTCGTTTTCCGACTCGTTCGTCCTTTTGTGCCTGTGGGCGGTGCCGTACGGCTTGGGCGCGGGCGCAGTGGACGCGGCGCTGAATAACTATGCGGCGCTTTATTTTTCGGGCAAGCATATGAGCTGGCTGCACTGCTTTTGGGGCGTCGGTGCGTCAATCAGTCCGTACATCATGAGTTTTTGCTTAACGGGCGGACCGGGCTGGCAAAGCGGCTACCGCACGGTCGGCATGATTCAGATTGTTCTGACTGCGGTTTTATTTTTTAGTCTCCCTTTATGGAAAAAGCAGGCGGAAGACCGCGCAGCGGATACGGTTGTGCCCGCAAAGCTTACCCTTTTGGAGGCGATTCACTTGAACGGGGTTAAATGCATTTTAATCACCTTTTTCGGCTATTGCGCCTTAGAATCTACGGCGGGACTGTGGGCAAGCAGCTATCTTGCCGCATACCGCGGAGTTGATGCATCGGTTGCGGCACGGTTTGCTTCACTCTTTTTCTTAGGGATAACGCTTGGCAGATTCCTTTGCGGCTTTATAACCGAGGCTCTTGGCGACCGCAAAATGATTCGGTACGGTTTGATTTTGGTTTTGCTTGGCATTTTGCTTGTGTTTATGCCGCAAAACGCGTTGGCACTTGCGGGAATTTTGATTATCGGACTTGGCTGCGCGCCGATTTATCCGTCCATCATTCATTCCACGCCCGATAATTTCGGCGCAGAAAACGCGCAGGCAATCGTTGGAATTCAAATGGCAAGCGCGTATGTGGGAAGCACATTTATGCCGCCCGTTTTCGGCTTGCTGGCGCAGCACATATCGGTGGGGCTTTATCCCCTCTATCTGCTGCTGTTTGCCGTGCTGATGCTTTTTATGTCCGAAAAACTGAATAAAATTGTGTAATTCTTTACAAAATCTCTTTTCTGTAGTATAATGTGAAAAGAGATTTTTAATGCGGAGCGAAAGAAATGAAAACCTTTGAGATTATTGTTCCGGTGCTGTTTGGCATGGAGGCCGTAACGGCGCGGGAAATTCGGAATTTGGGATATGAAACCACGGCGGTGGAGGACGGCAGAATCACGTTCCTTGGCGACAGGGAAGCGGTTGCGCGCGCAAACATTTGGCTGCGCACGGGCGAGCGGGTTATGATTAAAATGGGCGAATTTCCCGCCCGCAGTTTTACTGAGCTGTTCGACAAAACGGCGGCGCTGCCCTGGGCGGAATTTATCGGCAAAACCGATAAATTTCCCGTTAAAGGGTCGTGCTTGAAATCACAGCTGCACAGCGTGCCCGACTGCCAGAGCATTATTAAAAAAAGCGTTGCGGAAACGTTAAAAAAGCAGCACGGCGTCCGGGAACTGCCCGAAACGGGTGCGGTTTGCCAAATTGCTTTCCGCGTGTTTAAAGATTCTGTTACCCTTATGATAGACACTTCCGGCGCGGGGCTTCACAAGCGCGGTTACCGCCTTTTGCACAATGAGGCGCCGCTGCGCGAAACCATGGCGGCGGCAATGATTATCTTAAGCCGATTTCGGTATGACGGCGCGTTTGCCGATCCGTTTTGCGGTTCGGGCACCATCCCGATTGAGGCGGCGCTGATTGCAAAAAACATTGCACCGGGACTGTACCGCCGGTTTGCCGCAGAGCATATGGGTTTTATGGATGAAAAACTGTGGAAAGACGCGCGCGAAGAGGCGCGGGACGAAATTCGCGATTCCCAAATCAAAATTTTTGCATCGGACATTGAGCAGTCGGCAGTGGATTTAACGCTGGGCAACAGCAAAAAGGCACATGTTTCGGATTTGATTACCGTAACAAAAGCGGATGTGAAGGATTTTTACAATCCCGCCCGCGGCGGCACCATTGTGTGCAATCCGCCGTACGGCGAGCGCCTGTCCGACAAGGAAACCTGCAGACAAATCGCCCGCGATATGGGGA
>CAKSHV010000264.1 GCA_934457515.1 uncultured Clostridia bacterium | reverse complement strand
ACTGTACACCGTAAGCACAAACTATTTTGACGGCAACGGTGCAAAAGCGGCAGGTAGTGTTCTTGTTAAAATTACCAACCCGAACGGTGATATGTTCTATGCAAACATGTTTTCCGCAACAACAACCGCACCGATAGAGTTTTCTCTGCAGATGGCGGATACAGACGTTGAGGGTAAGTATTCTATTGAATACACCAGCGCAACAATGGGTGATAAAAACAAAGCATTTTTCTATTTCTACAAGGATGAAGCTGCAGCACTTGCCGCGTTTAACAACGATGTTAAGGGTAAAGCATTCATCAGCCTTGAAATGCAGCTGAAACTGGCTATGATGGAAAATAAAATGCCGGTTTATGCAAAATATATGCTGAACAAAGAAAGTGAATTGCCGGAAGATTTCCTTGCAGACGTTATGACCGCAATCCAGACTGAAGGTATTACTTACACAGGCGATGATGGTGCTCTTGCAACCGAAGTTGACACAGCAACCGTTTTGCATATGTTCAACGAAGTTGAAAACAATTCCACAAAGTCTTACATCGACAAGCTTTTGTGTGATGATGAAGTTATCGATGCAATCGGCGATATGTCTTCTTCCAATATTGACAAGACATTGAAAAAGTGCAAAAACGCAAGTGCAACAACCAAAGCATTAATCGGCGCTAAAATGCGTGACGGCGGCTATGGTAACTACACAGAATCGACTCTGCCAAGCAGATTGGTTAGAGCAATCAATGATATAATTTCCGATGATAACGGTGGCGGCAGCACAGGTGGCTCCAGCACAGTTACAGGCGGCGGTTCGGGCAGCGGCAGCGGTACCGGCGGATATGTTCCCAGCACCAAATATGTAACTGCAGTATTTACAGATTTAGACACAACCGCTTACTGGTGGTTAATTCAGCCCTTGCAGGCTCTGTATTCTGCAGGCTATATCAACGGCAGAACCGAAAACACATTTGCACCGGGCGAAAGCATTACCCGTGCGGAATTCTTAAAGATTCTACTTATGGAACTGGATTTGGCAAACACGCAGTCGAACGTTGCATTCACTGATGTTCAGACAACCGATTGGTTCTATAAATACGTAGCATCCGGCGCAGCCCTCGGTATCGTAAACGGAAGGTCCACAACCGAGTTTGCTCCGAACGACTTAATTACAAGAGAAGAAATTGCTGTTATGACCATGCGTGCGGTTCGCGTTAAGAACATTTCGCTCGGCACAACCGGCAGCAGCGCAGCTTTCACAGACCAAGAGTCGATTGCAGATTATGCTGTAAGCGATGTTGCGGCTCTGAAAGAGGCAGGCATTCTCTCCGGCAGAGATACGGGCGCATTCGACCCGAAAGCAAACGCAACAAGAGCGGAAGCTGTTAAGATTCTCTACGGTGTTTATGTAAAGAAATAATCTAACAAATAAATAAACGGAGGCTTTGCCTCCGTTTACTACTGTAAAAGCAAAAAAGCTTTTGTTTATTCCCCCCATTGCGGATGATTCCGTAATGGGGGTCGTGTGCGTTTTTTGTGGCTTATAAACAGTCAGGCACACATATAACAGATATGCAAAATTTGCGTGTTGTGAATCTTCGCATGTCGGATAAATCGAATGAAATTTCGACTTTATTAAGCAAAAAAATACAAAAGGACAGTGTTTTACGACATAGAACAGAAAGGAATGATGATTTTATGGCATCAAGAGTTATTATCGGTTCCCAGTGGGGCGATGAGGGCAAAGGTAAGGCAATAGATATCTATGCGCAAAAGTCGGACGTTGTTGTTCGCTCACAGGGCGGAAACAATGCAGGACACACCGTTGAAGCGAACGGTGAGGTTTATAAACTGCACCTTATTCCTTCGGGTATTTTAAATCCCGAAACACTTTGTGTTATCGGTCCCGGCGTTGTTGTTGACCCCAAAGTTTGCCTTGCGGAAATTGATTCGCTGGAGGCACGCGGCGTAACAACCAACAATTTAAAAATTGACCCCCGCGCACATGTTATTATGCCGTATCATATTGCACTGGACGGTATTTCGGAGGCTGCAAGAGGTAAATCGGATATCGGAACAACCAAGTGCGGAATCGGTCCTTGCTATATGGATCAGGCAGAGCGCTCGGGTATTCGTATCTGTGATTTAATGGATAAGGATATTTTTACCGAAAAAGCGAAGAATAATTTAGAGCTGAAAAACAAAATTATTACGCGCGTGTATGACGGCGAACCCTTGGATGACAGCTTTGTTGAAGAATATTTAGGCTATGCCGACCGTTTGAGAAAATACGTTCAGGACACAACCTGCCTGGTTTACGATGCAATTCAAGCCGGAAAAGATGTTTTGTTTGAAGGCGCGCAGGGCACACTTCTGGATGTGCTTATCGGTACATATCCT
>CAKSHV010000263.1 GCA_934457515.1 uncultured Clostridia bacterium | reverse complement strand
TCATCATACCCCGTGCTTTTAATCAACTTTTCAGCCAGGTAACAAATGCGGTCAACCGATTTTTCGCGCACCGGACGGTAGATAACGCCCGCCTGGCAAAAGCGGCAGCCGCGCGTGCAGCCGCGGAATATTTCAAGCATAATACGGTCGTGCACAATTTCGGTAAACGGTACAATCATGGATTCGGGATAGTATGCCGCACTCATATCCTTTATAATGCGCTTTCGTGGACGGTCCGCCGCCTCAGGCGTGTTCTTTTTAATTGATTCAACCGTACCGTCCTCATGATAGGTCACATCGTAAAATTTCGGCACATAAATGCCGGGAATTTTAGCGATTCGTTTTAAGTATTCGTCACGCGGCTCGTTTGCCGCTTTCCATTTGATGTATTCGTCAATCACTTCATTAAAAATTTCCTCACCCTCACCCAGCATGGCAAAATCAATAAAATCGGCAAGGGGCTCGCAGTTATATGCGCACGGTCCGCCGACGCACACAAAAGGTCCGTCCGTTCTGTCATTTGCCAAAAGCGGAATGTTTGCAAGGGACAGCATGTTTATGATGTTGGTGTAGCACATTTCATACATCAGCGTGAACCCAACCAGATCAAACTCGCTGACTGCCCGTTTGTTTTCGAGAGAATAAAGCGGAATGCCGTTTTCGCGCATTTTTTCCTCCATATCAAACCAGGGCGCAAACACGCGCTCGCAAAGGCTGTCCTTGCGCTCGTTTATCATGTGGTATAAAATTTTCATACCCAGGTGTGACATGCCGATTTCATAAGTGTCGGGAAAGCAAAACGCCACTTTGCAGGGAAAAGAATCGAATTCTTTCACAATGCTTCCCATCTCGCCGCCGATATACCGTGCAGGTTTCTGTACCTGAAGCAAAAACTTTTCTATATCTTCGATTTTCATTTGTACCTCCGAATTACATATATACAATATATATTGTACTACAAAATTCGGGATAAAGCAATTATTTTCTTAAAATTTCATTAAATTTCATGTCATATCCGAATTCCGCAATCTGTTCCATCACTTCGCGAAGGGTCACCGACCCAAGATAGCGATGCGCGCTGTCGGTCACGTCAAAAACAACCGCGTTACTGCCGCGCCTTACTTTTAAGGCTATCCGAACCGAATCGGTTCCGCACACCAAATAGTGCCTTGTGCGGCGCGGCATGGCACATTTATAACTTTCATTTTCTTCGGCACTGTCTGCCGAAAACGCCATAAATGCAGCCGCAAGCAGAACCGAAAAATTGACCTTTGTTTTATAAAGCAAAACACCGCCCGCAATAAATACAATGACGGTAACCGCACCCGAAACAATGCGAATGATTTTTTTCGCGCACTCCCCGTCCGTTTCCCGCCGCACAAGGCAGTAAAAAATCCGCCCGCCGTCCAACGGATAAACGGGCAGCAAATTGATTAGCAGCATAAACATATTCGAAAGCAAAAAAAGCGGATTTGGCTTTATAAATCCAATTCCCAAAAGAAGCAGATTTACAAAAGGTCCTGCCGCAGCAACCGCAATTTCAGATGCGGGCGACAAAAAAGGCTCGGTTTTCATGCAAACGCCCCAGGGCTGGATTTGAAATAATTTAATTTTAAATCCAAAAAGACGCGCACAAAGCGCGTGTCCCGCCTCGTGCAGAACCGCAACCGAAAACACCAGCAAAAAAGCGGTCAAAAGGTCAAAATGCCATGCCAAAAACAACACAAATAAAAAAAGGGGGTTAATGCGTATCATCATTAACCTCCGGTACATTATAAAGGGTGTTAAACACCGACTGCACATCGTATGTGTATGTTAAATAGTGACGTATTTTATCGCATATTTCGGTCACTTTCGGACTGTTTGAAACCGACATGCCCCAAACAAACAGAAAAATTAAAAGCGCCGCAATGCTTTGTATGGTTGTTTTAATCACAAAATTGCTGTCGGAATTCTGCCGCACGGCACGGCTTTTCCGCCTTGAACTGCTGCTGTTTCGCATTGTATACCGCCTCCGCTTTAAAAGTTTCCTCTCACAGGTTTTGGTAATGCATATGCAAAAAGCGGACAGAGTATGCCAAAAAAAACTACATTCGGCTTATAATTTTCGGAATTTCGGAAAGAGATTTTGCCTCATATTCGGGCACAATGTCTTTTGCTTTTTCGTTTTGCGGATTAAACCAAAGGGTGTGAATTTGAGCCTGAATTCCGCCCGAAACATCAGAACTCAAACTGTCGCCCACAATGACGGTCTGTCCGCGCGAAAACTGCGGAATTTTTGTAAAACACGCGTCAAAAAACGAGCGGCTCGGCTTGTGATAACCGATTCTCTGGGATATAAAAATATCTTTAAAAAAGGGTGCAATGCCCGTTTTTTCAATGCGGCTGTCCTGA
>CAKSHV010000262.1 GCA_934457515.1 uncultured Clostridia bacterium | reverse complement strand
TGCGGTGAGCTTTACAACTTAAAATGCTTAAAACCCGCCGTTCAGGACAAGGGCAACAACTACACGCGCTTTATCTGCATTTCCAAAAATCTCGAAATTTACCCCGGTGCGAACAAAACAAGCGTTATGATGACGGTTCCGCACAAGCCGGGCGCACTTTACAAAGTTTTGGCGCGTTTTTACTCGCTCGGTATTAACTTAATTAAGCTTGAAAGCCGTCCGCTGCCCGACCGCGATTTTGAATTTATGTTCTATTTCGATTTGGAAACTTCGATTTACTCCAAAGAATTTGTACAGCTGATTTGCGAGCTTGATGGCATTTGCGAAAGCTTTTGCTATCTCGGAAGTTATGTAGAATCCGTTTAACAAGGGAGAAAAACGTATGAGTCATTTTTACGGTCTGCTCGGCAGAAAATTAAAACACAGCTTTTCACCCGAAATTCATAAATTTTTCTATGACGAGCCGTATGACCTTTTTGAAATTGAGCCCGAAAATTTAGATGAATTTATGAAAAGCGCCGATTTTAAGGGGATAAACGTCACCATTCCCTATAAAAAAGACGTAATTCCCTATTGCCATTCTCTTTCCGAAACGGCGAAAAAAATCGGCTGTGTGAACACCATTATTCGCCTGAAAGACGGTACACTTTTGGGTGACAACACCGATTATTACGGCTTTTCCTACATGGTGAAAAAAGGCGGTGTTTCGGTTCAAGGCAAAAAGGCAATTATATTGGGAAGCGGCGGCGCGTCCCTTACCGTACGGCACGTTTTAGATGATTTGGGTGCAGGTGAAATTGTTGTTATTTCACGCAGCGGTGAAAACAACTATCAGAATTTGAGCCGCCATTTTGACGCACAAATCATTGTAAACACCACGCCGGTGGGCATGTTTCCGAATAACGGTGCTGTGCCGATTGACATATCGCAGTTTAAAAAGGCAGAAATTGTTTTGGACATTATTTATAACCCTTCCAAAACAAAACTGATTTTAAATGCGGAAAAATGCGGAATTAAAGCCGTAAACGGTCTGTCCATGCTGGTTGCGCAGGCAAAAAAATCGGCAGAGCTTTTTTGCGGCAAAACATTTGATGATTCCGTCATTGACAAAATTCAAACCGCAATCGAGCGCAAAACCAAAAACATTATTTTAATCGGCATGCCCGGCTGCGGCAAAACGACCATCGGAAAGGCGCTGTCTGTCTTCTTAAACCGCAAATTTTTGGATACCGACAATTTAATTGAGGTCAACACCGTTAAAACCGTGCCCGACATTATTAAAACCGAGGGCGAGGCGGCTTTTCGCAAGATTGAAACCGAAATTTTAAAAGAGGTTTCCAAGCAAAGCGGGAAAATTATTGCAACGGGCGGCGGCATTGTAACCGTTTCTGAAAATATAGATCTTTTAAAGCAAAACAGCATTGTATTCTTTTTGGATCGCCCGCTTGACGAGCTTGAAGTAAAAGGCAGGCCGCTGTCTGAAAAAAACAGCGTTGAGACACTGTATCAGACAAGAATCGGATTGTACGAGGCGGTGTGCGACGAAAAGATACATGTGCACGGCGTGAAAGAAACGGCGGCTGAAATAAAGGAGAGATTTTATTCATGATGAAACTGCTTGTTATAAACGGTCCGAACCTAAATATGCTCGGCATCCGCGAGCCCGCAATTTACGGAAAGCAAAATTATGCAGCGCTTTGCGATTTAATCCTTAAAACCTGTGAAACGGAAAATATTAAAGTTGAAATTTTTCAGTCCAATCATGAGGGCGATATTGTGGACAAAATTCAGTCTGCATACAACCTTTTTGACGGGATTTTGATTAACCCCGCTGCATACACCCACACAAGCGTTGCTATTTTGGACGCATTAAAAGCCGTTGCGATTCCGACCGTTGAGGTGCACCTTTCAGACATTGAAAGCAGAGAAGAGTTCAGAAAGCATTCCTTTGTTTCCCTTGCCGCCTGCAAAACCATCGCGGGACATGGCTTTGACGGATATGTGGAAGGCATTTTATACTTAAAAGCGCTTACACAGAATTGTATTTCAAAATAAAAAAAGGTTGCATTGCGTTTGCAATGCAACCTTTTTTAAAGTTCAAACTTTGAAACAGTATATCCCAAATTCGAAACAAAATTTCCCCATTTATCAAACTGAAAGCACAAAGTGCCGCATTCGTGCGCATCGCTTGACAGAATCAATTTCCCGCCCTTATCCAAAATCCGCTTTAAAAGCTTCGGATTTGGATAAGGCATTTTTTTATAGCCTCTTGAAATCGTACCGGTATTTAATTCAAACGGCTTGTTAAAAGGAATAAGCGCGTCAATCGCTTTGTTTGCAGCGGCAATGTAGCGCGGATTGTTTTCGTCAAAAAGCGGCGAAACATCATTAAAC
>CAKSHV010000261.1 GCA_934457515.1 uncultured Clostridia bacterium | reverse complement strand
TTCTTTTTCATTTGGATGATATCAACGGCGGCTTTTGGGTCGAACCGCACTGGCACCCGAATATGGAGCTTTTGCTTTTTATGAAAGGTGAAGTTGTTGCGGAAATCGGCGCCGAGAAATTTAACATGGCGCCGGGCGAAATTTATGTTGTTAATTCCGATGTGCAGCACCGCATGTACAGCAGCACAAGCGGGCAGTATTACTGCCTGATTCCGGACAGTAAGTTTTGCCGCCTGCTCGGCATCGATACCGACAAGCTTTATATCGCCCCGCGCATACAGGACGCACACGCTAAAGCACTGTACGAGGCAATTGTGCACGCCTTTCAAACAGACAGTCCCTACCGCGAGGCAGAGGTAAAACACGCCGTCTTTTCCCTTTTGTTATATCTGTCGCAGCACTATGCCAAAGAAAAAACAAAGGATTATACCGAAAAAGACGAGGGCGTGCGCATTGCCGTCGGCTATATCCGTGCGCACCTGAATGAGAATTTCACCCTTGAAGAGCTTGCTGCCGAAGCGGGACTGAGCAAATTTTATTTTTTGCGGGAATTTAAAAAAGCAACCGGCGACACACCCGTTGCCTTTATTCACAAAAACCGCTGCGAAGTTGCAAAAGCACTGCTTCTTTCGGGCGACCTTTCGGCCGGCGAGATTGCCGAGCAGTGCGGCTTTGAAAGCCTTTCCTATTTCGGACGGATTTTTAAAAAGTATGTGGGCTGCACCCCGGGTGCTTACCGCAGAAAAAGCATAACGCCGTAAAAACGTGTCGGCAAAGCCGACACGTTCAAAGGCGGAGGCGCAAAACCAAAGGTCAGCGCCTCCAGCCCTTGCAATGAGCCAAAAATCAGGCACGCGTCAAAGCAAACTGCGCATGTTTCGCTTTTTTGCAAAGAGCTCAACGCCGCTTCGTTGCTTTTCCTTTTTCGTGAAACGTGGCTGCGCCCCATTTCACGATGCCCCCTTTCAGGGCAAAAAACTCATTCTGTTTTTAGCGTATTTTAATTTTGAGGGAATTTCCCTCAAACTCCCTTTTTCTATCAAAATCACATTTTCGTCTAATGTATAGTTCTTTTCTTATTCGGCAAATGCGCACGGAACAGCAAAATAATCACGCCCGCCGCAATGGGGAACAGCGCCGAGTATAAGAACAGCAGCCGAATCCCGAAAAGGTCGGTCAAAACGCCGCCGCCCCAGTTTCCGATAATGCGGGCAAGCCCGTAGGTCAAAATGCCCAAAAAAGCTTGTCCCGTTCCTTTCAGGCGGTCACCGAGCGCCTCGTTGATAATTCCCGTCGAGCAGTACACAAACACAATGTCGGAAACGCCTTTTAAGAAATTCACCGCAATAGCAACAGCCGCATTGGGTGCAAGTGCCAAAACCGCCCAACGAACCGTCATCAGCGCACAGGACAGCAAAAGCAGTTTTCGGTTACCCAGCTTTTTACACAAAATATGCGCCGCCGCAAGAAACGGAAATTCGCTGATCAGCGCCAAAAAGCTTGCCCATGAAACAAGCTGTAATCTGCCCGGCGCAAAGTCCTGCATATAAATCGGAAAAAACGAATTGTAATAGGAAATCGGAATATACACCAGCAAATTTGCAGCGTATAAAACGAACAGTCTGCGGTTTGAAAGCAGCTCTTTATACGGTGCTTTTTCGGACTTTGTCACTGTTCGCGTGTCGGGCACGGCATTGGCAAGCAAAGCTGAAACCGCAAACACTGCCGAAAGAATCACAAACATATACGAAACGTAGGCCTTTAAAACATAGCCCGAAAACAAAATGATAAACGCATAGCCGATGCTGCCGCAAATTTTTACTTTATTAAACGGCTTGTTCTGCTTGGTGCACAGGTCGGCAGCCAGTCCGTCCGAAAGCTGCAAAAGCGGCGACGAGCAGAAAGTATACAAAACATTGGTCACAAGCAGCACGGTAAAAACCGGGAAAACCGGAATGACCAGCGCGCAGACGGCAGACAAAATGAAAGACGCCGCAAGCACCAGATTCAATTTCCCCGTTCTGTCGGCAATTCTGCCCGCAAAGGCAAGCCCCGCCATGGAAACCAACGGACCTAAGCCCGTAATCGAGCCGATTTGGCTTGAATTTAAGCCCTCACCTTTTAAATAAAGCGTGATATACGTTGTATAAATGCCGATTCCCATGTAAAACACAAGATAGTATAGTTTCAGCAGTCCCTGCTTATTTTCTTTCATTTTTCATCACCTTGAAAAGAATTGTATCACACAAAATTGCTTTTTTCCATACCTTAATCAAATGTATTTCTTTCTAAAACAAACATTTCTGTACTGCACAGTGTTGAGCGTGTCGATAAAGTCGACACTTTCAAAGAGAAAACTCGCTTCACTCGCATTCTCTTTGATTCAAGGGCTTTC
>CAKSHV010000260.1 GCA_934457515.1 uncultured Clostridia bacterium | reverse complement strand
ACTATGTAATTGCACACAATTTTAACAGAAATGAGCGCCCGCCTGAAGAGAATGTCGGAAAAAGCAAAGACGTTTATGACATTGTTTGGAACGGCACGGTGCGTTTTTTTGATTTTCAAAAAAAATATCTGGATTTGTTTAAAAATGATGCACGTTTTCGGCTTGTTTACCATGGAGCGGGAACGGACTTGGAACAGTTTAAAACATATTGCGAAAAAAACAACATTCAAAATGTTTTGTTTACGGGCGCATATGATAACGGTGACAAATCTAAGCTTTTAAAAGATGCGGATGTTTTAAATAATTGCTATGGCGGCAGAGGCGGTGATGAGCTTCGTTTTGCTATCTCCAATCGTTTTTATGACGGCGTTTTGTTTCATATTCCGCAAATTGTGGAGAGTGGCGGCTACAAGGCTCGTGTTACCGAAGAGAGCGGCGTTGGTATTGCGCTCGACCCGACGGAGGGAGCGCCGGACAGGCTGTATGACTATCTTATGGGGGTGGACAGAAGCCTGTTTGCGAAAAATTGTGATACATTATTAGATGAAATTATGCGTGAGGATGACGCGTATATTGCCAAAATAGACGGTTATATAAAGGAAACGGTGAAGAAATGAAATCAATTTTATTTGTCGGAATGTATCCGAATGCGGTAAGCCCGTACAGAAATGTTTTTTTCAGAAATTTAATTTTTGCCATAGCGGATGCAGGCGTGAAATGTACGGTTATTTCTCCGGTGCCTGTTACAAAGTATTTGGGTCAGACCGGAAAAATTGCAAAAAAAGAAACGCAATATACACCGTCCGGTGCAACGCTCACGGTTTACTATCCGCGATATATTTCTGCTTCCTCTGTTCAAATCGGTGCATTTAACACAGAAAAAATTTCGGAAAAATGTTTTTCAAATGCAGCCCTGTCGGTTGCGAAACGATTGGTAAAGTTTGGTGAAAGCTTTGATTGTGTGTATGGGCACTTCTTCTTATATGGTGGGCTTTGTGCCATGCGTGTGGGGAGAGAGCTTCATATCCCGTCGTTTATGGCATATGGCGAGTGTGATTTTGAGAGCCAGGTTTTGAAAACATACGGTATACCGAAGTCTTCGGAGCTGAAAGGTCTTGCGGGAATTGTTTCGGTTTCCTCTAAAAATACAAAAGAATTAAATGATTTGGGAATTGTTTCGAGCGTTCCGATTTTGACGGCGCCGAATGCAACGGATTTATCTTTGTTTTATAAAATGGACAAAGATAAATGCAGAAAAAAACTTGGGTTGCCGAATGATAAATTTATTGTTGGATTTGTGGGCGGCTTTATTGAAAGAAAGGGAGATAAACGCCTTTTAGAAGCAATTAACTCCATAGACGGCGCATATGCGGCTTTTGCGGGACGGGGAGAAAATCCGCCGTCCGGTGAAAAAGTGCTGTTTTGTAAGGCACTGCAGCATGAGGATGTGAGTGTGTTTTTAAATGCAATCGATGTTTTCTGTCTGCCGACACTCAGCGAGGGGTCATGCAATGCAATTGTGGAGGCAATGGCGTGCGGCTGTCCGATTATTTCTTCCAATTTGCCTTTTAACGATGACGCATTAAATGATGAAAATTCTATTCGGATTAACCCCATGTCCGTTTCCGAGATTCGGAAAGCTGTTTTGAAATTAAAAGAAGACGAAGCACTCAGAGCGAAGCTTTCGGGGCTTTCGCAGGAAACGGCAAAGAACTTTGGCATAAACGAGCGGGCTAAAAAAATAATTGCGTTTATGGATCGGAACTGTTGATTTTTTCATGACGATGTGAAAAGAGGGATAAACGGATGCAAAGTGATTTAAAGAGAATAAGCAAGTGTGGTATATGCTTGTTTTATATATACGTTTTGTGGTTTAAAGAGGTTTGGGGAGATAAATCCATTTTGCTGTACGGAACGGTTTTTTTGGCGACGGCATGTGTTTTATTGGACATGGTAAGTTCCGATAAACCGTTTTCCGAGTGTGTGAACCCCTTTATTTGGGTTTTACTTGGGTATGGTTTATATTCGCTTTTGGTTGGGTGTTTGATCAGCAAGGATTTTGATTGGATGCTGAACTCGGTTATCACCTTTTTCTGCTACACGGTTGTATGTTTGGATGTTTCATATATATCTTATGCGGAGAAAGACATTAAATGGCTGATGAATTTGTTGCTGCTGGTTGCTGCTTTGTGTGCTTTTCAGACAACTTTTTTCGGTCAGCCTTATGACAACGGTATTATTGTTACGACCATGAGCGGTCACAACAATCCGAACAACCTTGCGCTTGTTCTTATGATTGGCATATATGCGACGCTTTACTGCGAGAACAGAACGAAAAAACACAATGTTTTAAATTTACTGCTTTCGCTTTGGTTTATGTATGTGATTGCCATCAGCGGAAGCAGAAAGT
>CAKSHV010000259.1 GCA_934457515.1 uncultured Clostridia bacterium | reverse complement strand
TTTTGTATTATATTTATCGAATTGCGACAAACAATTTTTTATTTTAACGCAAACGCGCCCGAATTGGGTGCGTTTTTTCATTAAATATGCACAAATTTATCAATTTCATCTTTACAGAACGCGAAAAATAGAGTATAATAATATATTATGAAAATAAATATATTTTTTATGTAGAAATCGCCGCGTTTTGCGGCAGTTAGGAGAAAGTTATGAAGAAAATGATGCTCGGAAATGAAGCGATTGCACGCGGCATGTATGAAAGCGGCATTCACATTATTTCCTCCTACCCCGGCACGCCCAGCACCGAAATTACTGAGTTTGCCGCAAAATATGATGATATTTACGCAGAATGGGCACCGAACGAAAAAGTTGCGGTTGAGGTTGCGGTCGGCGCCTCGATTGCAGGCGCGCGCGCAGCGGCCTGTATGAAACATGTCGGCTTTAACGTTGCGGCAGACCCCGCATTTACCGCGTCTTACACAGGCGTAAACGCAGGACTTGTTCTCTGCGTTGCAGATGACCCGGGTCTGCACTCCAGCCAGAACGAGCAGGACACGCGCCGTCTGGCAATTGCTGCAAAAATCCCGGTTTTAGAGCCTTCGGACAGCACGGAGTGCCGCGATTTTGTAAAACTCGCCGCAATCCTTTCCGAACAGTTTGACACGCCGGTTATTCTGCGTCTTTCCACCAGAGTCGCACATTCGCAAAGCTTGGTTGAGCTGTGCGATCCCGAAAATGTGCCGAACAAGCCTTACGTAAAGAACCCCGGCAAATATGTTATGATGCCCGGCATGGCAAAGGTGCGCCATTCGTTTGTTGAAAAGCGCTTGAAAGACATGTCGGCATGGGCTGAAAGCGCTGCAATCAATCCCGTTGAAATCAACGACAAAAAAATCGGCATTATCGCATCGGGCATTGCTTATCAGTATGCAAAAGAGGCGGTTCCGAACGCTTCGTTTTTGAAATTGGGCCTTACATACCCGCTGCCCGAAAAATTAATCCGCGACTTTGCCGCACAGGTTGAAAAGGTTTATGTTGTGGAAGAATTAGAGCCCGTTACCGAGGAATTCTGCAAAATGCTGGGTCTTTCGGTTATCGGCAAAGATATTTTGTCGCTTGAGGGCGAATACAGCACCGAGATGATTAAAAAGGCAATTTTAGGCGTTGAGGATGCCGTGTTCACGCAAGACGAACAGCTGCCCGTCCGTCCGCCCATCATGTGCCCCGGCTGCCCGCACAGAGGCGCGCACTATGTTTTGAAGAAATTGGGCGTTACGGTTACCGGCGATATCGGCTGCTACACCTTGGGCGCACTGCCGCCCATGCAAAGCATTGACACCTGTATCTGCATGGGTGCAAGCGTCAGCATGGTGCACGGTTTCGGCTTGGCAGACCCCGAATTTAACAAAAAAACCGTTGCTATTTTGGGCGACTCCACCTTTATTCACAGCGGCATTACTCCGCTTATCAACATTTTGTATAACAAGGGCGTCGGCACGGTTATTATTTTAGACAACTCCATCACCGGTATGACGGGACATCAGCAAAACCCCACCACCGGTTACACATTAAAAGGCGACGCGACCAACATGATCAGCTTAGAAAAGCTGTGCGAAGCCATCGGCGTGAAACGCGTTCGCGTGGAAGATCCGTTTGATTTGGACGGTTTTGAAAAAGCGGTTAAAGAAGAAGTTGCCGCTCCCGAGCCGTCGGTTATCATTTCCAGACGTCCGTGTGCGCTCTTAAAGGGCGTTAAATTCCCGGGCCCGATTTCGATTAACAAGGATAAATGCATCGGCTGTAAAATGTGCATGAGAATCGGCTGCCCCGCAATCGTGTTAAAGAACGGCAGACCGGTTATCGACAGCACGCTTTGTAACGGCTGCGGTCTTTGCAAACGCGTGTGCAAGCCAAACGCTATCGGAACGGAGGAATAAAAAATGGAAAAAAATATTATTATTGTCGGCGTCGGCGGACAGGGAACGCTGCTTGCAAGCCGAATTTTGGGCGCAGCCGCAACCATAAAAGGCTACGACGTTAAAGTTTCCGAGGTGCACGGCATGGCACAGCGCGGCGGCAGCGTTATTACGTATGTGAAGTACGGCAAAAAGGTATACTCGCCTATCGTTGCCAAGGGCACGGCAGACATTATTTTGGCATTTGAGATGTTAGAGGGGCTCCGCTATCTTCCTTATTTAAAGAAAGACGGTGTGCTGATTGTAAACACCCAAACCATCGACCCCATGCCGGTTATTACGGGCGCTATGGAATACCCGACCGACATCATTGAAAAAATTAAAGAAAAGAACATTCGCGTCATCACATTAGACGCGCTGCAAAAAGCCGTTGAGGCAGGCAGCACAAAGGCGGTTAACGTTGCGTTAATCGGTGCGCTCGCCGCTTCCTCTCCCA
>CAKSHV010000258.1 GCA_934457515.1 uncultured Clostridia bacterium | reverse complement strand
CGGTCACCATGACCGTAACGCTGTTTTACAGCTATCTGTATGAAAAGTTAGCACCAAGCAAGGCAAAGCCCGGCGTTTCAGGCACCGGGCTTGTTCTCGTTGTGAAAGGGGACGACGCGCGGTTTACCGATGAGGCATTTAGTATCGGACAGGCAAAAAGCGTTTTTATGGATATTAAAACAGGGAAAACGCGGGTGGAGATTGACGGCAGACCTTATCTTGTAATCCCTTCGGCGTTGCACACGGAGAGTGCGGACTACGCGGTTTACTGCCTAACACCCATTGTGTTGCTGTCTTCGTATTTTACGCACCTTTCAGTGTTTATGATTTGTGCGTTTTTAATCGTGTTTTCGGCGACGGTTTTTGTGGTTTCAAAAAGCAACCGCCGTCAGATTGCAGACCCCATATCAAACTTAAAAATCAGTGCCGAAAAGCTTGCGGCGGGCGAGCTTGATACCGTGATAGAGCAGCAGGGAGCGGGGGAAATTCGCGCGCTGTGCGACGCGGTCGAGCGCCTTAGGCTGAAGCTTAAAGAATCGGTTTACTACAGGGAAAAGGCAGATGACAACCGCAAATTTTTAATCTCGGGCATATCGCACGATTTGCGAACGCCTGTCACAGCGGTGCGCGGATATATAGAAGGCGTTTTGGATGGCGTTGCCATAACCGAGGACAAGAAAAAAGCCTATCTTGAAACGGCGCTGAAAAAAACGGACGCCATATCCGAAATGATTGAAGATTTGCTTTTGTATTCAAAGCTTGATTTAAATGCCGTTCCGTTTGAATTAAAGCGCGTGTCCGCTGCGGACTATATGGAAGAGTTTGTTTCGGAGAGCCAAAACGATTACCGTCGGGAGAATAAACAACTGATCTTTGAAAACACGCTGAAATCGGCGGCGTTTGTGACCATAGACTGCGCGAAGTTCGGGCGGGTTTTGCAAAATATAATCGGCAATGCGCAGAAAAATATTGCCGAGGGGACAGGGAAAACCGAAGTGATTCTGCGCGAAAATCACGGCTCGGTGATTATTGAAATCCGTGATAACGGCAAGGGAATCAAAAAAGAGGATTTGCCGAATATTTTCACAAGGTTTTACCGCGGCGACGCGGCACGGCGCACCGAGGGTTCGAGCGGTTTGGGGCTCACCATTGCAAAGCAAATCGTTGAGGGCTTAGACGGCAGAATCTGGGCGCGAAGCACCGAGGGAAAAGGCACAAGTATTTTAATATCATTAAAGAAAACGAATTAGGCGGACGGGGGTGAAAAAGCATGAAACAGATTTTAATTATTGAGGACGACAAAAGCATTTCCGAAATTCAAAAAGATTATCTGGAAATGAGCGGGTATAAAGTTATTTGCGCTTATGATGGGGAAGAAGGACTGAAAATTTTGCAGCAGCAAAAGGTGGATCTTGCCGTTTTGGACTTAATGCTGCCGAAAACAGACGGCATGGAAATTCTGCGCCAAATCGGTGAAAACAAAGATTTTCCGATTGTTGTTTTGTCTGCAAAAGGAGAGGAAATGTCTAAAATCAAGGCGCTGAATTTAGGTGCGGACGACTACATCACAAAACCGTTCAGCATGGGCGAGTTTGTGGCGCGCATTAAGGGACATTTGAAATTGTATGAAAAATTCAAAAACCCTGTTGCGGCGCAGCACAAAACCATCTCGGTGCGCGGTCTTACCATTGACGAAGAGGACAGACGCGTGTATTTGGACGGAAACGAAATTGTGCTTACCCAAAAAGAGTTTGAACTTTTACAGTTTTTGGCAGAGAATCCGAACCGTGTGTTCAGCAAGGATCAGCTTTTCGAGCGGATTTGGGGGTTCGATGCGCTTTCGGATACCACAACCGTTACGGTGCATATATCCAAAATCCGCGACAAAATTGAGCTTGACCCGTCAAAACCGCAGTATATTGAAACGGTTTGGGGAATCGGCTACCGATTTAAGGTTTAATTTTGCCGAATGCGGGAAAAATGCAAAAAACTTTTTAATTTGTTATTGACATTTTGCCGAATTTATGGTATATTATATCTCGTCGGCACGGAGAGGTGTCCGAGCGGTTTAAGGAGCCGGTCTTGAAAACCGGTGACTCGCAAGAGCCGTGAGTTCGAATCTCACCCTCTCCGCCACTTAAACCACAAAATAAGAAATTATCGATTCGGAGAAGTACCCAAGTAGGCCGAAGGGGGCGGTTTGCTAAACCGTTAGGTCGGGGATTCCCGGCGCAAGGGTTCGAATCCCTTCTTCTCCGCCATAAAAAAAGAACACCAAATGGTGTTCTTTTTTTATGGTAAAATAATGGGATTCGAACACCGAGGGGGCACGAGCCGATAAATAAAACGATTCGGTGAATCGTTTTACAGGTGAGTGGTGCGCAGACGGGTACTGCACGCATACGCGTGCGGTCGTCAAG
>CAKSHV010000257.1 GCA_934457515.1 uncultured Clostridia bacterium | reverse complement strand
GGTTTGCACTGTTTAAAAGGATATCACGTTTTTGCCCGGAATAATACAACAGACAGGTTCAAAAATATAACAAAAATAAGAAATCCGGATTTTTAAACCAAAACAAGAAAAATCCGCCGCAATTTTTGCGGCGGATTTGCTATTTCATTTTTATTGCGCTGCCTGTGCGTTTGCATCAGTCTGTTTGCCGTCTGTTGCAGATGCATCCTGCTGGGTGCTTTGTTGCTGAGAATCAGCCGGCTGAGTCGAAGATGCGGCATTGTTCTGCTGCGAAGCCTGCTGCTCTGCCTGTTTTGCGGCAATCTGCTTGGTCAGGCAACGAACCATGCGCTTTTTCGGTTTAACCGGGTATTCTTCCGCCCACTTTGCAACCATGTCTTCAAAACGCAGGCTTTCCAGTGCGGAAACAATCAGTTCCTTATTGTCTTCAAACAGTTTTTCGTTCTCGTTAATGTCAAGACGTTTGATGATGTGGTAGCCGTAGTTGGTCTTAATCGGTTCGGAAACTTCGCCAACCTTTAATTTTGCGGTTGCTTGCTCAAACTCGTCAACCATAATCGGAATACCTAAATTATACAGCATGGAAACTTTCTGCTGGTCTTTTTCGTCGCTGCTTGCTTTCAGTTCAGCCGCATTGAAGAAAATGTAACCGTCGGGCGAAGTTTCTGCGCCGGGGTCTTTGGAAAGGGACAGGAAATCTTCAAACGGTTCGCCCGCCTTGATTTTCTCATACACTTCCATAGCCTGCGCTTTGACGGTTGCATCGTCAATCTTGTTGCCTTCATCATCCGTGTTGGAGAACAGAATGTGCTTTGCGCGCAGGAAGTTTTTGTTGTAATACTCTTTTGCGTCTTCATCGGTTACTTTCTGCATTAAGCCAAGGTCTTGCACTTTTTCCTGGAAGTTGGTTACAACTTTGGACATTTCGCCGATTTTCTGATACTGCTCTTTGGTTAAGCCGTACTGTTTGAGCATGGTGGTGAGCTGTTCCTCGCCGCCGTAATACTGTGCCATCTGGGAAATTTCGTCCGAAACGGCTTTTTTGTCATCGTCTGTTAAGGTAATGCCGTTTTCTGCCGCTTTCTGCACCATGGCTTTGTATTCGCCCATGTACGAAATGGCTTCGTCAACCGATTTGTAGCCAACGCCCATGAGGTAGTTGATTTCATACGCATAAATTTCCTGATCGCCGACTTTTGCGATAACGTCATTGTCTTTCACTTCAATGTCACGCGCGTAGCAGAAGTAGTAAACAGCGCCGCCGATTAAGGCAAGCACAAGGATTGCAACCGGAATGATGATTGCAAGCAGTTTTTTTCTTGTCATTTTTCATATCCTCTTTCTTTATTTTTAAATGTGCTTATTTATTATAGTATATTTTTTCGGATTCGTCAAGACAATAAATGTGAAACTTTTTTCACATTTGCGTATGACGATGAAATCGGTGTTTTCAAAGAGAAAACGAGCTGCGACAGTCTGATTATAAATTTTTCAGCGCGTCGGCGATTTTCAGTGCGCTTTGCTCTAAGGTGCAGCCGTTGGTCGTCACTTTAATATCGGCATATTTTTCGTATAAATCGCACCGCTCTTTATAAATGCCCGGAATGGTGGTGGCGTGCTGTGCCACAACGCCGCGCTTGAAAAGATTGCTCACGCGCTTTTGCAGCTCATCGAGCGAAACGTCGATATAAACAACCGTGCTGATTTCCTTTAAATAACGCATGGTTTCGTCGCGGTAAATCACACTACCGCCCGTTGCGATAACGGTGTGTTTAAAAGAAGCGTCGAGAATTGTCTGCATTTCCGCGTCGAAAAAGCCTTCTGTTCCGTATTCGTTTGCAATTTCATACAGCTTTTTGCCATAGCGGCGCTGGATTAAAAGGTCGGTATCGGTGAAGTTGTAATTTAAAATTTTGGAAAGTACCACGCCGACGGTGCTTTTGCCCGCACCCGGCATGCCGATTAACGTTATGTTGTTCATGCGCATCCTCCGTTTTGAATCAAATTTTATGTAATTCTATATTATATCGCATGTTATATGCATTGTCAACCGTTAATTTTTTGTTAAAGTTTTCATTTTTTGACAAAATCGGCGAAAAAACAGAAAAAATGGATTTATATGTTTCAAAAATAACGTTTTTTAGTAGCAACATAAAAGATTATTATATAATAGTGTTTATTTTTTGTCAATAGTTAAAATTCTGCAAATATTTGTTGCAAAAGTTGGGAAAATAAGTTATAATATGTGCATAAGGACTTGCAACGCAAGTCCCGCGGGCGAATGCCCGCTCCCGCGCAAGGGTTGCGCGGATGCACATATTGACGGCTTCGCAAAAATGCCCTTGCAAGCAAGCATTTTTACTCATGGTAGAATACGTTGGGACAATGAAATTTCAGGCAAGCCTGAAATGATAGCATAAGAACTTGCAAT
>CAKSHV010000256.1 GCA_934457515.1 uncultured Clostridia bacterium | reverse complement strand
GTGCAAAAAGTAACCAAAAAGCACGCGGGGCTAACGCCCTGCGACCTCGGTTCAAAGCTCTACACAGGCGTACTTTTTATAGAAATTGTAGCTTTCCGTGTCTGAAACAGCTTTCAGGCTTTGAACCGGTGCGAAAGAGGAGCTGTACAGCAAACGCAGAATCGGTTTTTGCGGAAAATCGTAGTTGCAGTGCGTGCTTGCCGCCGCAAGCAGTCGATGAAAAGGAAGATTGCACGTTATCTTTGTTGCGGTGGAAATGGGAAGGTGGCATGAGCTTGTAGAAAGTTTAATACAAAACTGTGCTTTGGCGTTTCACAAAAGTGCTGTAAGCTGTTTAAAACTTTAAGATTTATCCAAACTATTTTTGAGCGCAAAAAAATTGGAGTTTCGTATTCTCATCCGAAACTATCTGTTTTTCGGGTAATAACTTTCTGTTCTCTTAAAAACACCCTCCCACCAAACTCCCCACTCCATGAAACACATAACCTGCTGTCCACCCAAATCGGGGCTTGCCTTTTTATCGATACCTATAAATCCTTACGCAGTAAAGTAACCCTTTCGCACCGGTTCAAAATACTCCGAGCTGTATGGCACAAGGTTGCAAATTTTCGTAGAAATTCCTTGATAGGCACACAGCTTGCGACTCAATAAATAATCCCCACACTCGGAATTTTGAACCGCTCTCCGGAGTCCAGAGGGCCGAAGCCCTCGGCGTGTTTTTGGTTACTTTTTGCACGCCGCAAAAAGTAACACAAAAACCGTCCCTTTAAGGCTTTTCGCGAAACGAAAAGCACTCTTTCCAAGCCTTTTGCAAAAAAGGCTGCTCTCCCGGCAGGCGGCAAGCCGCCTTTTTTGTTGCTTTTTCACGCATAATGTGCTATACTACCAATAACACTTCCTATAAAGATTCTTAAAAAGGAGTTTTTGCCATGAAAAAAGAAGTTATCGCCATTGTCGGCGCCGGCATGATGGGCAGTGCCATGGCCATTCCTGCTTCCGATAACGGTCATGAGGTGTGTTTGGTCGGAACGCCGCTTGACCGCGAAATCATCGATATGTTACAGAAAACCGGTCACCATAAAACGTTGAAACGCAATTTGCCGGATGGCGTGAAATTCTATCAGGTGGAGGAGTTGGACAAGGCTCTGGACGGCGCAACCTTGCTCATCGGCGGCGTCAGCAGCTTCGGCGTGGAGTGGTTCTGCGATGAGGTCCTGCCGCGCATTCCCGAAAACCTGCCGGTCATTTCGATCACCAAGGGCTTGCATTGCGATGCGGAGGGCAATATTACCTCGTTTCCTGCCTATATGAAAAAGAAAAGCGGCCGGAATCTGAGTTTGAACGCGATTGGCGGCCCATGTATCAGCTTTGAACTTGCCGACCGTCATCATACATTGGTCGCTTTTTGCGGCGAAGACAGAAAAATGCTTGAAAAAATCCGTGATATTCTGGCAACCGACTACTATCATATCGACCTTACCACCGATATTATCGGACTTGAAACAGCGGTTGCCATGAAAAACGCCTATGCGCTCGGCGTGGCGCTGGCTATCGGTGCGGCGGAACGCATATGCGGCGAAGGCTGTCCGGAGCACTACAATCCGCAAGCGGGTCTTTTTGCCGAAAGCATTCGAGAAATGCGCACCATTTTAGAAGTTACCGGCGGCGAACCGGATAAAATCGTATTTGGGGCAGGCGACCTGTATGTCACGGTGTTCGGCGGAAGAACGCGTAAGATCGGTACGCTTCTCGGGCGCGGCATGACCATCGACGAAGCGTTGGTGATTTTAGACGGCGTAACGCTTGAATCGATTGCTGTCACCAAAAGTGTAATCGGCGCTTTGAAGGAGAAGCAGAGACGCAGTCAGTTTGACATGGCACGCGTGCCGTTGCTTGCTCATATTGAGAAACTGATTACCGGCGTTAAGACGGTGGATATCCCTTGGGAGAAGTTTTGACGGAAAAAGAGGCCTTGTGTTTAACCGGCACGGCAAAAATGGCGAAAAAAGCGAAAAATGCTTGACAAATGCCGCTTAAAAGCGTATGATATAGAAGTAATACTATGTAAAAGAGGATTCTTACCATGAAATGGACAGGATTGAACGAATTACGGGAAAAGTATCTTTCCTTTTTTGAAAGCAAAGGGCATTTAAGACTTCCCAGCTTTTCCTTGGTTCCCAATAACGACAAGAGCTTGCTTCTCATCAACTCCGGCATGGCGCCGATGAAAAAATACTTCACCGGCGAAGTCAAGCCGCCGCGCAACCGCGTCACGACCTGCCAGAAGTGTATCCGCACGCCCGATTTGGAGCGCGTCGGCATCACGGCACGTCACGGAACCTATTTTGAAATGCTCGGCAATTTCTCTTTCGGCGATTATTTCAAGGAACAGGCCATCACCTGGGCATGGGAATTTTTGACCGAAACGCTCGAAATGCCGAAGG
>CAKSHV010000255.1 GCA_934457515.1 uncultured Clostridia bacterium | reverse complement strand
GGTATTTATTTTCATCGCCATTGTCATGCTGTTTTACGCGGGATTAAAACTTCGCTATTTCGTAATCGCTGCGGGCGGATTTGCCGCCGCGTCGCCGCTTTTATGGTTTTTCGTTCTGGATACGTTCCAGAAAAACCGAATCCGTGTATTTTTAAACCCCGAGGCAGACCCGTCGGGCAGCGGATATAATGTCATTCAGTCAAAACTGGCCGTCGGCGCGGGCGAAATTTTCGGAAAAGGGCTATTCAAGGGCACGCAAATTCAGCTGAACTACCTGCCCGGCAAACACACCGACTTCATCTTTGCGGTTGCGGGCGAGGAATTGGGCTTTGTGGGCTGTCTGCTGGTTATTTTGCTGCTGGGCTACATCGTGTTCCGCATTGTAAAAGGCGCAACCACCGTGAAATCCTCGGCGGGCGGCTTAATCTGCATGGGCGTTGCCGCCATGATTATTTTCCAGTCGTTTGAAAACATCGGCATGTCCATAGGCATTATGCCGGTAACCGGCATTCCGCTGCCGTTTTTCAGCTACGGCGGTTCGTCGATTATCACAACGTTTATTTCGATGGGACTTGTTTTAAGCATTTTGCGTCGGCGTGAAAATTTCTGATTTTTGAATATAAAGACGGATGCAGTTTTGCATCCGTCTTTTTTCGTGCTTTTCAATCCCTCTGCCGCGCCGCTATGTCCCCCAAAAAAGAAAGTTTATATATCCCCATTCTTCGTGCCGTCGGCCGTTTTTAATGCCATTAATTTTTATAATCAACCGACTTTTTCACGGCTTTCTGTATCAAAAAAGCCCCGAGCTGTTCGCTCGAGGCTTTGATTTAACTATCTTCTCTGTCTGTTTCCAAGATTGCGAACCAGAACCGTAATATCGTCGGCGTTAACCGAGCCGTCACGGTTTAAGTCGAATTTCTCAAATCGGCTGTCGGTGTATGCATTTTGGAACATGGATGCAACTGCATTCAAATCGAAAATGTCTACAACGCCGTCCTGAACAATTTCACCTGCGATAAACTGGGCAGAGGTGCTGATGGAAACGGTTGCAATCTGCTGTTCGGTAACCGTAACATCCATTTCATAGGTCATGTAACCTGCACCCTCAACTTTAAGTCTGTAAGTGCCCGCCGGCAGGTATTCAAACAGAACCGTGCCGTCTGCCGCAAAGTCTTTTGCGGTGCCGTTAACAGTCGCTTTCATCTTCAAAGCGGTTGCCATGGAGGCAATGCTCTTCTTATCCAGCTGAACCGAAATGCCGCCAAGGCCCGCGGTTGCAATCTGTTTTGTAATCTCGGCTTTATTTCTTGCCGCATCGGTTGCAACAAGTTTAACGGTGTAAACCGTGCCCTGTGTAAGGTTTTCAAATCTAAAGGTTGCTGCTCCGTCATAGGGCTGCTGTGCATCATTCAAATACAATGCATAGGTAACCGCCGTATCATCTGTCGCTGTCGGGAGCGAAACGGTAACCGAAGTTTCGGTTGTTTCGGTAATTGCAATTTCGCCGCCAAATACCGGTGCAGTGTTATCCACATTTGTAACGGTTACAACCGTTGTATTCACATTTCCGACATTATCGGTTGCAACAATGGTATATTCACCGTTAGCATTTGCAACATACGCCGTGCCCGACGCGCCCGTAAACGCGGCGCCGTTTACAGTAACGCTTGCCATGCCCGATTCCGCATCGGAATAGGTGATGATAATGTCGCGCGTTTTTGCAACCTGGCTGTTATCTGCCGCAGCCGAAAGGGTCGGCGCGGTTAAATCGATTTTATCGATTACAACATCTCTCGTTATGCTGTTGCCGGCATTGTCGGTAATAACAATGGTGTATGTGCCGTTCTGCGCAACCGGAATTTTGTACACGCCTTCTGTCGGCGATACTGCCGTGCCGCTGCAGGTAACCTCTTTTATGCCCGAATCCGCATCGGTTGCTTTAAAGGTAATTTCGCCTGTTTTTGTCCACTCGGTAACGGTGGTCAAATCCGAAAGTTCGGGATTTACCTTATCAATTCTGTTTATAACAAGATCAATTGTAGATTCATTGCCCGCTCTGTCAACCGCACGAATCGCATAAGTGCCGTTTGCATAGAATACACGGCCTACCTCTGTTGCGCCCGAGACAGCCAAAGTCGAGTCGATATAAATATCGCTTATCTCATTGGTCTTAATAACAATTGAAGCATCCGAATTTGTCCAATCCTGCGGATTGCCCTCAATCGTGATAACAGGTGCTGTTTTATCAATGTTTTCAATAACAATCGGGTCAGATGTCGCTGTGTTGCCCGCCATATCGGTCACGGTAAACACATATGTTCCGTTTGCTTCAACCGCATACGTGCTTTGACCTGTAACGTCCGTGCCGTTTACCACAATGCTTGCAACCTCCGAAGTTGCGTCATTTGCGCTAAATGTCAGCGTAACTTGCTGAGCCGGGTCTGTCAAAT
>CAKSHV010000254.1 GCA_934457515.1 uncultured Clostridia bacterium | reverse complement strand
TAGCAACACCGTTCATGCCTCCGTCAGCGGAAAGGTTTTGTCGGTCACGGATAAAAGCGCAGTCATTTTGAAGAAAAAGGAGGCATAAGGACAAATGCATAAAGCAATCGGCATGGCAGAATACCAAACGGTTTCCACCGGCATCCGCGCGGCAGACCTTATGGTCAAAACCGCAGATGTTGACATTATGGAAGCGCAAACCGTTTGTCCCGGCAAATATATTGTATTAATCTGCGGCGAATTAAGCGCTGTGCGCGCCGCGGTAGATGCAACGAAGACCATGTACGGCGGAAAACTGATTGACAGTTTTGTGCTCGGCAATCCGGACGAAAGCATTTTCCCCGCCATCTACGGAGCAAACGCGGTTGAAAATAAGAACGCGCTCGGCGTTTTGGAAACCTTTTCCGCAGCATCCATTATCGTGGCGGCGGATATGGCGGCAAAAACCGCAAATGTCCGGCTTATCGAGCTGCGCATAGCAAAAGGCATGTGCGGAAAGTCCTATATGCTTTTAACCGGCGAGGTTGCAGCCGTTCAGGCGGCAATTGACCGCGCACAGCAGGAAGTCGGCGAAGGCGGCATGTTCTTAGACAGTTCTGTCATCCCCAACCCGGACGAAAAAATGTGGGAAACCATTTTGTAATACATATCTTAAATCCAAAATCGAAGAAAATGTTTAGACGAGGTGCTTAAGCAATGGAAATAAATGAAAAACTGGTTCAGGAAATCGTAGCAAAAGTTGTGCAGAACGTTGCGGCAGACTCCGCGTCGGACTCACAAAAGCGCCAATTGGGCGTTTTTGAAACCATGACCGAAGCGCTTGAGGCTGTAAACAAAGCGTATAAGCAGTTTAGAAACTACTCGGTTGCACAGCGCGAAGAAATGATTAAAAATATCCGCAAACTAACGCTGAACGAAGCAGAAGTTATGGCAAAGCTCGGCGTGGAAGAAACCGGTATGGGCCGCGTGGCAGACAAAATCATCAAGCACGAGCTTGTTGCAAACAAAACCCCCGGAACAGAAGATTTAAAACCCTCCGTTATGACGGGTGATTGCGGCATGACGCTGATTGAAATGGCGCCCTTCGGCGTTATCGGCAGCATAACGCCCTCCACAAACCCCAGCGAAACGGTGCTTTGCAACTCCATGGGCATGATTGCGGGCGGCAACGCGGTTGTTTTCAACCCCCACCCCCACGCATGCAAAACCGCAAACTATGCGGTAGACTTGGTAAACCGCGCAATTTTAGAGGCGGGCGGCCCCGAAAATTTAGTTGTTTCGGTTCGCAAACCCACCATGGACACCTCCAAAGAAATGGTAACCTCCCCCATCGTTCGCATGCTGGTTGCAACGGGCGGACCGGGCGTTGTTAAAATGCTTTTGTCCTCCGGCAAAAAGGCAATCGGCGCAGGCGCAGGCAATCCGCCCGTTATCGTAGACGACACGGCGGATGTTGAAAAAGCGGGGGCGGACATTGTCGCGGGCGCAAGCTTTGACAATAATCTTCCCTGCATTGCGGAAAAAGAGTGCTTTGTGTTCTCTTCGGTTGCAGACCGCCTGATTGATTCCATGTACAAAAACGGCGCATATCTTCTGAAAAAAGAAGATGTTGACCGCCTTTTGAAAATTGCTCTCATTGAAAAAGACGGCAAATATGTGATTAACAAAAAATGGGTTGGAAAAGACGCAAAACTGTTTTTGAAAGAATTGGGTATCGATGCAGACCCGCGCCTGATTATCTGCGAAACCGAAAACAGCCATCCGTTTGTTCAGACCGAAATGATGATGCCGATTTTGGCAATCGTCCGCGTGAACGATATTGACGAGGCAATTGAATATGCCGTTGCGGCAGAGCACGGAAACCGCCATTCGGCACACATTCATTCTAAAAACATCGACCACTTAACCCGCTTTGCGCGCGCAGTGGAAACCACCATTTTCGTTAAAAACGCTCCGTCCTATGCCGGCATCGGCGCGGGCGGCGAAGGATATACCACCTTCACCATTGCAGGACCTACCGGCGAAGGCTTAACCGCTGCACACTCGTTTACAAGACAGAGAAGATGCGTTTTGGTAGACGGACTGCACATTGTTTGATTAAATCGGTTTGAGGTGACTACATGAAAGCATTAGGCATGATTGAGGTATACAGCTTTTCGGCAGCGGTATGCGTGGCGGATGTCTGTGCCAAAGCAGCAGACATTTCGGTTATCGCATTCGACCGCAACCGTCCCATATCCCCCGATGTTCCCGCTCCGCTCGTTATGGTTGTTAAAATCGAGGGCGATGTCGGCGCGGTGGAGGCCGCGGTAGACGCAGGTGTTCGCTATGCGAAATCAAAAGGCAAATTCATTGTTTCGCACATCATCGCAAACCCCGGTGACGGAACGGACAAAATGGCTTATTTAATGGATATTAACAAAGATAAATTCAATAAAAAGCTTCCGAAAACCATGCGGAAGGAGG
>CAKSHV010000253.1 GCA_934457515.1 uncultured Clostridia bacterium | reverse complement strand
GAACCTCATCAATCATCAGTGCGTTTGCAATACCATGGGGGAGGTGATGGAATGCGCCGAGCTTATGTGCCATGGAGTGGCAAACACCTAAGAACGCATTTGCAAATGCCATACCTGCCATTGTTGCTGCATTAGCCATTTTTTCTCTTGCTTCTGCGTCTGTCAAGCCGTTGTCATATGCACGGGGCAGATATTTGAAGATAACTTTCAGCGCCTGAATTGCAAGACCGTCTGTGTAGTCGGTTGCCATCATGGAAGCGTATGCTTCCAAAGCATGGGTTACCGCGTCGATACCCGATGCAGCCGTTAAGCCTTTCGGTGCTGTCATGTGCATATCCGCGTCAACAATTGCCATGTTCGGCAGCAGCTGATAGTCAGCAAGCGGATATTTAACGCCTGTTTTTTCATCTGTGATAACCGCAAAAGGTGTTACCTCAGAACCGGTACCTGCAGAAGTCGGGATTGCAATGAAGTATGCTTTTTCGCCCATTTTCGGGAAAGTGTATACTCTCTTTCTGATATCCATAAAGCGCATTGCCATATCCATGAAGTCTGCCTCGGGGTGTTCATAAAGCACCCACATAATCTTTGCTGCGTCCATTGCGGAACCGCCGCCGAGTGCAATGATGGTGTCCGGCTCAAAAGCTTTCATCTGCTCTGTGCCGCGGCGTGCGCACTCTAATGTCGGGTCAGGTGCAACATCAAAGAATGTGGTGTGTGCAATGCCCATTTCGTCCAATTTATCGGTAATTGCTTTTGTGTGACCGTGGTGATAAAGGAATGCGTCTGTTACGATAAATGCTTTCTTTTTGCCCATAACATTTTTCAGTTCGTCAAGGGCAACAGGCAGGCAGCCTTTTTTAATATAAACCTTTTCAGGTGCTCTGAACCAAAGCATATTTTCCCTTCTTTCTGCAACGGTTTTGATATTGAGAAGATGCTTAACGCCAACGTTTTCCGAAACGGAGTTGCCGCCCCACGAGCCGCAGCCTAAGGTTAAGGAAGGCGCAAGTTTAAAGTTGTAAAGGTCGCCGATACCGCCCTGAGAAGAAGGTGTGTTTAAAAGAACACGGCAGGTTTTCATTCTTTCGCAGAATTCTGCGAATTCTTTCTGCTTGGTGTTGGGGTTTAAATAAATCGAAGAGGTGTGACCGTATCCGCCGTCTGCAATTAACCGTTCTGCTTTGGAAACAGCGTCTTCAAAATCTTTTGCTTTGTACATAGCAAGTACGGGGGAGAGTTTTTCGTGTGCAAACTCTTCCGAAATGTCAACCGACTCAACTTCGCCGATTAAGATTTTGGTCGATTCCGGAACGGTAACGCCTGCAAGACCTGCAATGGTAACCGGTTTCTGACCAACGATTTTCGCATTCAGCGCACCGTTAATAATAATGGTCTTGCGAACCTTTTCGGTTTCTTCTTTATTTAAGAAGTAGCAGCCTCTGTCTGCAAATTCTTTTTTAACTTTATCGTAGATGCTCTTTAAAACAATAACGCTTTGCTCGGATGCGCAAATCATGCCGTTATCAAAGGTTTTTGAATGAATAATGGAGTTTACTGCAAGCACAATGTCTGCAGAATCGTCAATGATTGCAGGTGTGTTGCCCGCGCCAACGCCGAGTGCCGGCTTGCCGCTTGAGTATGCAGCCTTAACCATGCCCGGTCCGCCGGTTGCAAGGATAATGTCCGCCTCTTTCATAACAAGGTTTGTCAGGTCTAAGCTCGGGACATCAATCCAGCTGATGATGCCTTCCGGAGCGCCGGCCGCAACAGCAGCGTCCAAAACGATTTTTGCGGCTGCAATAGTGGACTTCTTAGCTCTCGGATGGGGGCTGATGATGATTGCGTTTCTTGTCTTTAATGCGAGAAGTGTTTTGAAAATTGCGGTTGATGTCGGGTTTGTTGTGGGGATAACAGCAGCGATAACGCCGATAGGCTCTGCAATTTTCTTAATGCCGAAAGCCTTGTCTTCTTCAACAACGCCACAGGTTTTGGTGTCTTTGTATTTGTTGTAGATGTATTCGGATGCATAATGGTTTTTAATAACTTTGTCCTCTACAATACCCATACCTGTTTCTTCAACGGCAAACTTTGCAAGGGGGATTCTCGCCTTGTTTGCAGCAATGGCAGCCGCTTTAAAAATGGCGTCCACCTGTTCCTGTGTGTAACCCGCGTAAATCTGCTGTGCTTTTCTTAAAGTTTTCAGCTCGTTTTCGAGGGTTTCCAGGCTGTCGACCAACTTTCTTGTTTCATTCATTTTTTATAACCTCCTTATTGCTTAAAGAGCAATTTGCTTTCTTTATTACACTATCATTGTAGCAGATTTTTTGATAAAGCGGAAATGTTAAATTTTTATTTTGCCATGCGTATTTTGGTATGGCTTTAAAAACAATGCCGCTAAAAATCCGCTGACAACGCGACTTTAGAAAAAATTTCCATATGGCACGAAACATATCGACATATCATATAT
>CAKSHV010000252.1 GCA_934457515.1 uncultured Clostridia bacterium | reverse complement strand
GCGATTCAGCGCGTAAAACGCAAAATTTCGGCAAAACTGAACACGAAAAATAAGGAATAAATTATGAGAATCATTGTAGACGCCGACGCGTCACCCGTGCGTGATCTTGCGGCGGAAATTGCCCAAAAAGCGGACATTCCATGCGTGTTTGTGTGCGATTTTAACCACGTTATTCATTCCGATTATGCAAGTGTGGTGTGCGTGGACAAGGGAAACGACAGCGCGGATTTTAAAATTCTTTCCATGCTTCAAAAAGGCGATTTGGTCATCACGCAGGATTATGGGCTTGCATCCCTTTGTCTTGCACGGGGCGCGTTTTGTATGCACCAGTCGGGCAGGCTGTACACCGAAGAGAATATTGACAAACTGCTTTTTGAGCGTTTTTTATCTGCTAAAATCCGCCGCAGCGGCGGGAAAATGAAACCGATGAAAAAGCGGACAAAGGAAGAAGATGAGCTGTTTAGAACAGCTCTTATCAATTGGATAGCAAAGGTGATTTGACATGACAACATTGATTTTGCTTCGTCACGGCGAAAGTGAAGGGAACAAGGCTGCGTGGTTTGCAGGCAGCACAGATGTTCCGCTGACCGACCGCGGGCGGCAGCAGGCAAAGATGGCTTCCGAATATTTAAAGCAATATAAAATCGATACAATTTATGCAAGCGACTTGCAGCGCGCTTACGATACGGCTCTTCCGACAGCAAAATCGCAGGGCCTTTCCATCATTCCGGACAAATTTCTGCGCGAAATTGACGCGGGCGAGTGGGAAGGCATGCTTTACGAAGATATTGTGAAGAAATTCGGTGAAAATTATAATCTTTGGCTGACTGACATCGGCAATGCGAAAACGGACGGCGGCGAAAGCGTTGCCGAGCTTTACGCGCGCATAACGCGTGAAATCCAGAAAATTGCGGACGAAAATGAGGGCAAAACCGTGTGCATTGCAACCCATGCAACTCCGATTCGCATGTTTCAATGCTATGCATTAGGCAAACCTGCATCCTATGCGGCGCATGTCCCGTGGGTTCCGAACGCATCGGTTACCGTTTATACCTACGATGCGGGAAAATACAACCTCGTCTGCGAGGGCGTCAATTCCTATCTTGGTGACCTTGCAACTGTGTTTACCAAAAACGTATAATTTAAAAAGGCAGCGGAAACCCGCTGCCTTTTTTCAGTGCTTTTTCAAAACAATTTTAATGAAATTTAAGTATTTTCCGGCGCCTGCATCCATGGATTTTCGGTCGCCTACGGCATATTCGTTGTCCTGTTTTAACCAGTCCTGCCAAACTTCATCGTTCGATTCCATTTCGGACACTTCAATCACTTCTGCACCTTTGCATGCGCTGACTATCTTTTGCCAGTAGGCAGTATCGTGCATGTAGTCGAGCTGTTCGGGCGTCCAGGACAGTAAAAGCTCTTTCGGCAAATTGTTGTGGCAATCCTTTTTCATGCCGGGAATGGATATATAAATATATCCGCCGCTTTTGACAAACGGCAGCAGTTTGTCGTCAATGTAGCTTGTGTCGCGCCCAAAATAATTGTAAGAATCGGTGGTAACCACTGCGTCAAAAAAGTTATGCGGGAAGGGAAGAGCTGTCGCGTCCGCCTTAACGGGCGTAATTTGTTCGTCCGTCAAGCCCTCGCTTTTAAAGAATTTGCGGTTTTCCTCCGGCTCGCTCCAAAGATCTGCGGCGTATACCTTAAAGTCGTATTCCTTTGCAAGGAAAACAGAGGTCAAGCCCTGACCGCTGCCCAAATCGCACACAACCGCGTTTTGAGGAATTTTATGGTCTTTTAACAGTTCTTCTTCTAATTTTATGGGGTTCGGACCCATGATTTTTGCCATGTAGTACGGTGTTTCATATTTTTTGCTTAATTCATACTTCATTTTTCTCATTCTCCTTTTTGTCAAGCGGAAACGCGGTTTTAAAAAACATGCGAATGTGCTTTTCAAGCCTGTTTTGCAATTCATTTATGTCTGCTCCGCCGTCATATAAACTATACATTAAAAACATAGGTGCGTAAAACGCTGTTGCGGCAAGGTTTGCCTCCTCGTCGGACGCTGCATACGGACGGAAAATCTCTGCCATGTACTGCACAGGGCCTGTTGATAAATATGCTGAATACATGCTGCGTGCCTCATCTGATTTAAACTGTTCAAGCGTAAGCAGCTTTCTAAAATTGCATGCAAATTCGTTTGTTGTCCAGTAGGCAAGCATTTCTTTTGAGTAGGCAAGAATCTGTTCTTCGGCAAGGGCAGTTTCCGCACATTTTTCATTGCTTTCCGGCATTCCGTTCTCTTCGGCGGTTTCGGCGTCCGCACTTTCCATTTTCTTTATAATGCTTTCAAAAATATCGCGTTTGCTTTTAAAATGTTTGTAAAGCGAGGGCGCCTTTATGCCGACAGCTTCTGCAATTTCCGCAACGCTTACGGCATCATACCCTTTTTCCGCAAACAGTTTTAGAC
>CAKSHV010000251.1 GCA_934457515.1 uncultured Clostridia bacterium | reverse complement strand
GGATTACGCCTATGGCGTTTCGTATATTCGTTCCATTGAAAACAGATTGCTTGATAAGGGCGATGTGGAAAGCTTAATTTTAACCAAAACGCCCGAAGAGGCAATTCGGATTTTAACCGATAAAGGGTACAGCACAGAACCGGTTGCACCTGCCGATTATGAGCGTTTGCTGTCCGCACAGCTTGAAAAGTGCTGGGAAACGGTCCGCGAGGCGGCACCGAAGGGCGCACCCCTTGACCTTTTTCTGTATCAAAACGATTTTCACAATTTAAAGGTGGTATTAAAAGCAACGTTTACGGGCGCAAAGCAGATTGAAAGCCTGTTTTTGTCGCCGCACACCGTTGACACCGATTTGATTGTGAAAACCGTTTCCAATCAGGATTTTTCACTTTTGCCCGATATGCTGAAAACAGCGGCAGAGGAGGCGTACCGCGCTTTAAGCCGCACCGAGGACAGCCAGACGGCAGATGTAATTATCGATAAAGCGGCAATGGATTTTATGTATGAAAGCGCTGTACAAAGCAAAAGCGCGTTTGTAGAGAAGCTTGTTCGGCTGAAAAACACGCTTTGCGACATTAAGATTGCATACAGAGGTGTGAAAACCGATAAAAATAAAGATTTTTTGGAAAAGGCGCTGTCTGACCGTCCCGCATTTTCGCGCGACGGACTGATTGCGGCAGCGCTTGGCGGCGAAGATTCGCTTTTGTCGTTCCTTGCCTCTCACAACTTCGAGGGCGCGGCAAACGCTTTGAAAAATTCGGTAACCGAGTTTGAAAAATATGCATCGGCGGCAGAAAAGGAAATGTTGCAGCAGGCAAACTACATCACGTTCGGTATTGAACCGCTGATTGCCTATATCTTAAAAAAACAGTCGGAACTTTTAACGGTGCGCATCATCATGTCGTGCAAAATAAACGGACTTTCGGAAGAAAAAATCCGTGAAAGACTGGGAGGCGCGGCTTAAAATGGCAAATAAAAGAATCAGTGTTTTGGGCGATTATGACAGTATTGCGGCGTTTCGGCTACTCGGCATGGACACCTTTGCGGTGCAGAATGCCGAAGAGGCGGAGCAAATGCTGCAAAGCCTGATACAGCGTGAATATGCAGTGATTTATATAACCGAAAATTTTGCGGAACCCCTGTCTGATATTTTAGACAAATACCGTGTTTTGCCGAAACCCGCCATTATTCCGATTCCGTCTGCGGCAGGCAGCATGGGATTTGGTGTGAAATGTGTGAAAAAAGCGGTTGAACAGGCGGTCGGCTCGGATATTATTTTCGGTGACGCGTAATTTAAGAGGAAATGGAGAATGACTATGGCAAACGGTACAATAGTTAAAGTTTCAGGCCCGCTGGTTGTAGCGTCGGGCATGCGCGATGCGAACATGTACGATGTGGTTAAAGTAAGCGAGCACGGTCTGATTGGTGAAATTATAGAAATGCGCGGCGACAAGGCGTCGATTCAGGTTTACGAGGAAACCTCGGGTTTAGGACCCGGCGAGGAGGTTATATCCACCGGCGCGCCTCTTTCGGTTGAACTGGGACCGGGACTGATTTCCAGCATTTACGACGGTATTCAGCGTCCGCTCGATGATATTATGGCAAAAGCGGGCACGAATTTGCACCGCGGTATTTCGGTTCCGTCGCTAAAGCGCGACAAAAAATGGACGTTCGCGCCCATAAAACAGGCAGGCGACCGTGTGCAGGCGGGCGACATTATCGGCACGGTGCAGGAAACCATGGCAGTTGTGCAGAAAATTATGGTGCCTTACGGCGTCGAGGGTGAAATTGCCTCAATACAAAGCGGCTCGTTTACGGTGGAAGAAACGGTTTGCACCGTTAAGACCGACAAGGGCGAAATAAAGGAAATTTCGCTGATGCAGAAATGGCCGGTGCGCCGCGGCAGACCGTACAGACAGAAAATGTCGCCGGAGATGCCTCTTGTTACGGGTCAGCGCGTTATCGACACACTGTTTCCGATTGCAAAGGGCGGCGTTGCAGCCGTTCCGGGACCCTTTGGCAGCGGCAAAACGGTCGTGCAGCATCAGCTGGCAAAATGGGCAGACGCGGACATTGTGGTTTACATCGGCTGCGGCGAGCGCGGCAACGAAATGACAGACGTTTTAAATGAGTTCCCCGAAATTAAAGACCCGAAAACCGGGCTTACGCTGATGGAGAGAACAGTGCTGATTGCAAACACCTCCGATATGCCGGTTGCGGCGCGTGAAGCGTCCATCTACACCGGCATCACCATTGCGGAATACTTCCGCGACATGGGCTATTCGGTAGCGCTTATGGCAGACTCGACCTCGCGCTGGGCTGAGGCGCTGCGTGAAATGAGCGGCCGACTGGAGGAAATGCCGGGCGAAGAGGGGTATCCTGCATACTTAGGCAGCCGCCTGGCACAGTTTTACGAGCGCGCAGGCCGTGTGTATACCTTGGGCGCGGACGAGCGAATCGGTTCGCTTTCGGTAATCGGTGCGGTATCGCCTCC
>CAKSHV010000250.1 GCA_934457515.1 uncultured Clostridia bacterium | reverse complement strand
ATATAACTATTTTATTTATAAATCTAATTATTTTTTTGTTGACAAATTAACACTTATGTGTTAATATTTAACTGTAAAACAGTAGGAAGGAGGAATTAGCAGTGTTTTTTTAATTGCAGGAATACTTGCATAACAATAACAACCCACACACATGAAGAAATGGTAAATCGTTTTTCTTTGTAGTAAGTTGTTTTATGCATGTGTTGCTTAATCAGCTCATTTTAGTGCAAACAAATGAAGAAGGGAGTATATTATGAAAAAATATTTATATGGAATACTGATTCTTTGTACAATTTTATGCACAGTGCAACCCTCATTTGCATCAACGGTGTCAGGAAAAAGCATGATGGAAGATGAAGATTACGCAGCAAAAATATTAGCCTCCGATTATGCTGAATACTTAGCTCCCGAATATATAACTATTGAGGAATATGTAAGAAAGTATGGTGCCAACAATATAAAAAGAGGACTGAACAAAGCAGAAATAGAAAACAAAGTAAATGTTCTTAAAACCGCATCACCTGAAGAAAAATCCTTGTTAAAGAGAGGAGTTGCCGCCTGTTCCACAAAATCCAACGACGTGTATTTAAGTATGATGGAGGGAGAATTCTTAGGAATGGAAATAGCAGGCATTTCAGATTTACCGCCTGATGATACAAGGTTATCGTTCAAATTGAATAAAAAAGGTACTACGGATGAAAAAGCCCAAAACGCGATTTTGTCCTTGCCGACCAAATCTTATCCCAATTATAATGTGTATTACAAATCTTGCGTTCCGGACGAGAATGATGATTTAATTAATGTAGCATACGAACCGGGCGCAGGCTCGTATATGTATAAATACTCACTTGCGTTTGAAAATCATTGTCTGGTTGAATCGGAAGTAGTTTTCAATAACACAAAATTATATTGCGGAAACCAGTCCAACAATATGTATACATATATTGCAGCAAAATCTCAGTACAGAACACTTGATTTTGGACTTATGGCTAATCCAAAAGCAAGTGAACGAAATGCCGGAATGTATGCTTGCTATAATAATGGAATCACGGAACAATTTTTTGTGGAAGCGTGGCCTAAAGTTGGCTTAGTGGGAACATCAACATCTCCTATGACCATTCAAAACAAAACAATCAAATTGAGATTGGGAGTGGGAACGGCATCACAAGATTATAGAACAGAACTATATATGGAAATGGATGGTCAGTGTATTTTTTATCTTAAATTGCATGAAGATAAAATTGATCAAATTTATGCCGGAGATCCTCGAAATTATCAATTAACTTTTATGACAGCGATATCATGCGTTGCAACATCCGGAAATACAAATTTAAGCAGTGGATCGTATTTTAAAAATGTTAGAATGCAAAATAGCAGATTATATGATTTAAATGGGAATGATTACCCGTTTACAACCATGGGTGACCATACATATTATACATTTATTTGCAAACCAACTGCAATAGATTTTGATTACGGTAACAACTGGGAAACCGTCGACATTGTATATGATAATTGAAGGAGGTAAAAATGAAAAAAGTCATTGGTCTATTTATGACGCTTTTTTTGCTTTTCGGTTCCCTTTCAGTGTCGGCAGCCGGGGCGCCGACATTCAGCGATACGCAGGGGCACTGGGGAGAAGCATATATTAAAACCATAGCGGAAAAAAGAATCATCAGCGGTTACCCGGACGGAACATTTAAACCTGATAAAAACGTAACCCGCGCAGAGCTTGCAAAAATCATTGCCGGCGCATTCGATTTAAGTGAAGAAAACACTCTTGAAGAGTTTACGGATATCAGCTCTGCCCAATGGTACTATCCGTATCTGCAAAAATCTGCAAAATATATTCCGAATTATATGCCGCCTCTTATATATCCGAACACTATACCTTACAGAGACGCGACAGCACAGCAGTTTCTGCCGGATAATGATACCTTACGTATACACTGCGCAGAAGCACTGGTTCGGATTATGACAGAAGTAAAACATGTTGAGTTGGAAACTCCGTCGGCATTTGAGATGTGCGATGATGTCAATACATGGTTTAACGACGGATATGAATTGTTTGTCATGCACTACGGACAACCCGCAACAAACGCCGTGCGCGTGGTTCAATACACCTGGATGGCAAAGCAATTGGGAATTATGAAAGGCGAGCCGGACGGATACTTTTATCCGTACCAACACATTACACGTGCAGAGCTTGCAGCAATCATTTGCAGAATGTTAGAGCAATAAAAAATCCCCCCGAGCGTGCTCGGGGGACTTTTTTTATTTATTCATTTGCATCTAAAATTTCGCCGACAACCAGGAATTTTCCGATGTAAAGTTCGTTTCTCTCATAGGTGGTGTCGCCGGGATTTCTTCCCTGCAACAGGGATTTATCCGGCATTGTGCTGTCTAAAATAAAGGTAACCGTGTGCTCGCCGTACGCCTGTGTGGGAATGAAATAATACTGGTGGCGCAGCTTGGAATCGTTATTGTTATAAAGCACCATTTTGTTTGGCTGCTCCACGCCGTCGATAATCACTCTAAGCTGTCCGGAGTAC
>CAKSHV010000249.1 GCA_934457515.1 uncultured Clostridia bacterium | reverse complement strand
ATCGCTAAATATCCAGATTTTGACTTTGGTTGGTTAGTGCTGGGGCTTGCCGTCGCCAACAGTCGTTTAAATAGGAAAGTTGCACGTTATTTTTGTTGCGGTAGGAAAGAAAAACTGATATGAGTCGGCGGAATTCAGAGCAAAATCATGGCATGGCGTGACATTTTTAAAGAGATGTGAGCTGATGGAAACCTTGAGATTTATCCCAAATGCTTTTGTGCGCGGAAAATTTGAAATTTTGAGATTCTGTCCGAAACTATTCTTTTTTCGGCAAATAGCTTTCTGTACGCTAAAAAACAACTTCCCACCAAACTCCCCCGTTCTATGAAACACATAACCTACTGTCTACCCAAATCAGAGCCTGTCTTTCTATAACCACCTACAAATCCTTACGCAGTAAAGCTACCTCCTCGCACCGGTTCAAAATACTCCGAGCTGTATGGCACAAGACTACAAATTTTCGTAAAAATCTCTTGATAGGCACAAAGCTTGCGGCTTAATAAATAACTCCCACGCTCGGAATTTTGAACCGCATCCCGGGAGTCCAGAGGGCCGCAGTCCTTGGTCTGCTTTTGGTTACTTTTCGCAGAGGCGAAAAGTAACAGAAAACCGTCCTTTTGGGTCTTTTTGCTTTTAGCAAAAAGAACGTAAAACCGTCCCTTATATGCTTTTCGCGAAACGAAAAGCACCCCAAAGAGCCTCTTTCCGGGCTTTTCAGAAAAGAAAAGCCTGCCCCTTTTGTTACTTTTGCTAAAAGTAACCGGCTCCCCGGCAGCCCCGCCGGGTCTGCTACTCACGCTGACGCGTGAGTATCTACCGGCGGCACAGCCGCCTATAAAGGAGATGAATCAAGATGGTCGAGATCACCGGCGTCGAAAAAAACTCACCAGCCGCAAAAGCCCATATCCTCGCCGGCGATGTCCTTGTCTCCATCAACGGAAACCCTATCACCGACGTCTTAGATTATCGATTCTATATCACCGAAAAAAAACTCGATATCGAACTTGACCGACGCGGCGAACCGGTTCATGTCCTTATAAAAAAACCGCAGTATGACGATATCGGCTTGGAATTTGCCACTTATCTCATGGATAAAAAGCATTCCTGCAAAAATAAATGCGTCTTTTGCTTTATTGACCAAAACCCCAAAGGAATGCGTGAAGATATCTATTTTAAAGATGACGACAGCCGTCTGTCTTTCTTTTTCGGCAACTACATCACGCTTACCAACCTCACAGACGCCGATATCGACCGCGTCATCAAAATGCGTATTTCACCCATCAATATATCGGTGCATACCACCAACCCCGAACTGCGCGTCAAAATGATGAAAAACAAAAATGCCGGTGCCTCGCTCCGGTTCCTCGACCGCTTGCGCGACGGCGATATCACCATGAACGCCCAGATCGTGCTCTGCAAAAATCTCAACGATAAAGCGGAACTTGACCGCACATTGAACGATCTTTCCGCTTATTACCCCCATATTGAAAGTATCGCCGTCGTGCCGTCCGGCCTAACCAAACACCGTGACGGACTCTATCCGCTCGAACCGTTTAACAAAGAGGACGCGCGCGAAGTCATTGCGCAGATCGATCGAAAACGCGCCGAAAACGAAAAAAATTACGGAGAACGCCTGATCCAGGCCGCCGATGAATGGTATCTCAAAGCGGAGTTGCCTTTACCGGACGAATCGTACTATGACGGCTATCCGCAATTGGATAACGGCGTCGGCTGCATTACCAACCAAAAAGACGAGATTTCCATGGAAATCGAAAATTTGCTGGAGGACGGCTTTACTCTCGATAAACCGCGTGAAGTTTCCGTAGTTACGGGTATGGCTGCCTATAACTTTATCCAGAATGCCGCCAAGAATCTGGAAAAGAATTTTCCCGGACTTACCGTGCATGTCTACGGTGTGGTAAACCGTTTTTTCGGTGAATCCATTACCGTTTCCGGCCTTTTGACCGGCGGCGACATGTACGATTATTTAAAGGACAAGCCGTTAGGGCAGACGGTGTTCATTCCGTCGGTAACGCTGCGGCATGAGGGCGACCTGTTTTTAGACGATATGAGTCTTGACGAATTCACCGAAAAACTCGGCGTTTCGGTCGTGCCGGTTACCAATGACGGCGCGGAGTTTGCGGATAAAATCACAGGCGCTTACGAACAATAATTTTCAAAACGGATCTTGTATCCTGTTACATGGATATTCAACCCATACCACAAAGGAGGTATTCTCATGGCAAAGCCGGTTGTAGCAATTGTCGGACGTCCGAACGTCGGCAAAAGCACCTTTTTCAACAAAGTAGTCGGCAAACGAATCGCCATTGTCGAAGATACACCGGGCGTCACGCGCGACCGACTGTATTTTGAAGTCGAATGGTGCGGCAGAAAAATGATGATGATCGATACCGGCGGTATCGAACCCGACACCAACGACGCCATGATGACGCACATCAAAACGCAGGCGGAGCTTGCCATTGAACACGCCGACGTTATTCTGTTTCTGACCGATATCCGGGCAGGCGTCACGGCCGACGACCGCGAGATTGCGTCTATGC
>CAKSHV010000248.1 GCA_934457515.1 uncultured Clostridia bacterium | reverse complement strand
CCGCATAAACGCCCCAATCATGCCCGCAACCGAAACGCCCTTTGCACAAATGCTTTCGGATTTTAAAACATATAACTTGTCAAAATCTTTGGTCACGCCGCTTGCCACAAACGCATGGTTCGATTTGTTCCCGCCGAAATCCACACCGATATTTATGTATTTTAAAGGCGGAATGTTCTCTTTTTCAATCTCAAACGCCTCGGGACAGGCTGCAAACTGCGGATAAATTGCCCCCTCCGCCGCAACCCATTTTCCCAAAATAAAGCGGTCGAAAAACACCCCTGAATACTCCTTTTTCAGGCTTTCAACGTATGCTTTATCCAAAAAGCAGTTGTCGTTAATTAAAAATTTTGCTTCCAACAAATCAAGCTCTTCCGCACGGTCCAAAAAATCTTTTTTCAGCCAGTGCGACGGCGAATCGGGATTGGTCGTCCCAATCAGCTTTGCATCCGACGCACTCAAACGCGACAGCAGCATGTTGAAAAAATCCCTCGTCAGCAGCGTAATTTCGTCACAGTATGCTCCGTTTAACGAAAGTCCCCGAATCTTGCTTTCCGAACGCGCATCGTTTGCGCCTTCCAAATAAACCGTCCGCCCGAACAAAACCGCGTCCTTTTTTGCAAGACTGTACTTAAAATTTCTTTCGCCGACCATCTGCTGCAGCAAATCCAAACAGTTTCTCTTCAGCGCCGCCAGTGTTTTCGCACACATTAAATACCGCCCGTCTTTCGGACTTGTCGCCACAAAAAACGCCCACACAATCAAAGAAATCCATGTTTTTCCCGACCGAACCGAACCGACCAAAATGTTTATGCGCCTTAACCGCCCCTTTTGCCAAAGCCTTAAAAAAGCCCGCTGTTTTTCAGAATAAATCACGTTTTTACTCAAACCGTCCCACCCCGCAAACTCTCTTGATGTTTTTATTATAACAGCCTCCGCGGTGGTATGCGGTGGTATCTTTTTTAAAACTTATTCTTCTTTCAAACCCGAAATCAGCTTTTCAAGACCGCCTGATTCATCGGCATTTTCACCTTCGCCGACCAAATCGCAAATTTCTTTAAACGCAGTCACATTTCCGGACTCTACCGCCTTTTCAAACATCGCCGCCGCCAAAAGCGTTCGGTTGTCCATGTTCTTTTTCCGCATACCCATTTGTGAAAGACGCTCGATATCCTCCTTGCGTTTTATGGGAAGCGACAAAACATCATTCATGCAGTCCTTGAATTTTCGCTTTTTTCGCCGCCTCTGTTTCGGCAATTTCGCCGTTTCGGTCTTTTCTTCCTCTTTCTTCAACCATCGCTCACCTCCCTTTTTACCGGCACGACAATTGCATTATATCGCATTACGCGGTGGTATGCGGTGGTATCTTTATTTGGTCAAGTGCCTTTGGGTGCAAATACTTAATCACATGCCAGCGGTCATACCCCAAAATCTCACCAATCTTGTCAAAGGTATACCCCTCCTTGCCGTCTGCCTGCACCAAATACCGCAAAATCAAAACATTCCGAAGGCATAGATCATCCACACTCCGAATGGCAAAAAGTACCTCTTCCTTTGCCCGAAACAGCTCGGAAAGGATATCCTCAAGTCCTGCAATATACGCCGCGCATTCCGCTCTATCCCAAAGTTCCTTTGCCCGGTCAAGCTCGGGCAGCAGCAGCTCGATTTCTTTGTTTACAGCGCCCGCGCGCTTCAGGTGCTTTTGCAGTGCTGCCCGCCGCTCCGCACCCGGCTTAAAATCCTCCAAATCAAAATCGCCTTTCCAAAACTTCTCTTTTTCATATAAAGGGCACTCAAGCACCACATAGCTTGGTCTGCCATACCCCAAATCAAACATTTTTTTCGCCCTCCACCCTTTAACGGGCGCCTTTTTTGCCGACCACGGGCAACCGCCGTACGCTTTTTGACAGCTCCAGCAAAGGCTTTGTGCCATATCGGTCATTCCTTTCTCTTCCATTTCTAATCTCCTCTCGCCTCATCTTTGCCGCAAAACAACTGATGTTCTTCAAAAACAGCCTGTTCAAGCGGCATCCTCTTTTCCTCGCATAAAATCTCCGATGCACAGAGCTTGCAGCATTCAAGCCAACGCACAACACCGTTTTCCGAAAACGGAAAAATCATTAGTGCCTTTTCCGGAAAACCTTCGCCGCATACAGCGCAAATCTCTGCCGACTCAAATGCGTCACTACCGCAATACGGACAAATTTGCCGCGCCTTCATTTGCTCATCTCTAACCGCCCTGTTGCACTTCACACACCAAACCGCAATGCCTCACCTCTTTTATGAAAAAATAAACCGTTGCAAAAACCAAATATTTGTGATATACTTGTTATGTAAAACGAAACCCAATTGTTTTTACCTCTTGATTAAAAAAGATTTTTGCTCTACATGCAAATGCGCCGGCTTTCATGTGCAGTGTTTTCTTTTTTAATACAATTTCAACAAGAAATCACCTCATTCGGTGATTACAGATGTATTATATCACCTATTTAGGTGATTGTCAAGTCTTTTTTAACCGATTTAGGTGATTTTTTCGAAAAGGGGCCATGAAATGTTCAAATATGATAGTAAACAGG
>CAKSHV010000247.1 GCA_934457515.1 uncultured Clostridia bacterium | reverse complement strand
CGGTTACCAAAACCGCGCTTGCCATTTTGTCGTGCTCTGCCTGGGACAACAGGTCAGCGGCTGCGTATTTCGGATTTACTGTGCCGTCCGCCACAATTAAAATTTCGCTCGGACCTGCAATCATATCAATCGAAACGGTGCCGTATACCTGCTTTTTCGCCTCTGCCACAAACGCGTTGCCGGGACCTACGATTTTATCGGTTTTCGGAACCGATTCGGTGCCGTATGCCAAAGCGGCAATCGCCTGTGCACCGCCGATTTTAAAGATTTTGTCCACGCCCGCAACATATGCAGCGGCTAAAATGGCGGGATTCACTTTCCCGTCGCTGCTTGGCGGAGTGACCATAACCACCTCGCGGCAGCCCGCAATTTTGGCGGGAATTGCGTCCATTAAAACGGTTGACGGATATGCCGCCGTGCCGCCCGGAACATACAGGCCCGCGCGGTCGATCGGAATGACCTTCTGCCCCGTCACAATGCCGTTTTCGTCATTTATAATAAAGCTTGTCCGTACCTGCTTTTCGTGGAATTTACGAATGTTTTTCGCTGCCTTTTTTAAAATGTCCAAAAAGCGTGGCTCGGTGTTTTGAACCGCCTCCTCCATCTCCTCTTTGGAAACCGCAAGGGAAGTTAATTTTGCACCGTCAAACTTTTCGCAGTATTTATAAAGTGCCGCATCGCCGTTTTGCCGAACGTCCGCAATAATGTCCGAAACAATCTGTTCAACATTTACTTTCGGCTCGGTGCGTGCAAAAATTTCGCTGTTCGGTACATCTTTGTATTTTAAAATTTTAATCATCTGTTTTTCCCTCCGTCTGCTGTTTTAAAGCACTTGTTATGGCTTCAATTTCGGAATTTTTGAATTTAAAACCCGATTTATTGGCAATCAGCCGCGCGCTGATGGGCACAATGGTTTCTAAAACCGTAAGCTTGTTTTCTTTTAGGGTCGTCCCGGTTTCCACAATGTCCACAATCACGTCCGAAAGCCCCAAAATCGGCGCAATTTCAATCGAACCGTTTAAATGAATAATATCGATTTCGCGCCCGAGTGACGCATAATACCGCTTTGCAATGTTGGTAAACTTGGTGGCAACCCGCAGTGTTTTCTGGTGGTTATCAAAAAAATCTTCTTTGCCTGCAACCGCCATTTTGCATTTTCCGATATTTAAATCCAGAAGCTCATACACTTCGGGACTGTATTCTAACAAAATATCCTTGCCCGCAACGCCGATATCCGCCGCGCCGCGCTCAACATAAATGGCAACATCCGAGGGCTTAACCCAAAAATAGCGGACGCCCTTTTCCTCATTTTCAAAAATCAGTTTTCGGTTGGTTTCCCGAATAGACGGGCACTCGAATCCCGCTTTTTCAAACATGGAATACACTTTTTCGCCCAGTCTGCCCTTCGGCAGCGCTATATTAACCATTGTTTTCAAGGATTTCAAGCCCCCTTTCGTTTAATTTCAAAAGCTGTCTGAACCTAAGTTTTTCGGGCACGGATTTTAATGCCGTCACGCTTTTCCCGTTGTCGGTCAGCATACGCACGGCGCTTGAAAGCGCGCCGAAATCCGCATGTTTATCATACAAAACGACTGTGTCCACATCATACTTTTCTTCCGGCTCGGAAAGGCGCTCTAACAAATCAAGGTACACCGCAAAGCCGACCGCACCCGATTTTCTGCCCATTTTCTGCAGCAGCTTGTCGTACTGTCCGCCCGAGAGAATACCGGTCGGAATCCCGTTCACAAAGCCTTTAAACACAACGCCGTTGTAATAATTCATGTCGTTCACGACCGAAAAATCAATGCGGATTTTGTCTGTTATGCCGCAGCCTTTCAAAAGGGAAACCAATTGCTCCAGCTCGGAAAGCGCCTGCATGAATTTCTCATTGCCGTCCATATTTTTTAATTTTTCGATAACCTCATCGGGTTTTCCGTATGTTTTGGTTAATTCAACAACCGATTTGGCGGCTTTTTTGTCAACGCCCGCCTCTTCGCACAGGCTTAAAATGGTGTGGGTATTTTTTTCGGCAATGCAATTTAAAACGGCATCCTTTTGTTTAAATGACTCGCCTAATAGCTCAATCACCGCTGTTACAATACCCATGTGCGAAATATCTAAAATATAATCGGGTGCAATGGTTTCAAGGCTTTTTGCCGCAAGCATAACCGTTTCAAAAATCGAGTAACCGTCAATATCGCCGATGCACTCTAATCCCGCCTGCATAATTTCTTTAAAGCTGTGCGTCCCCTTGGACACGCGATACACGTTTTCATTATAATAAAGCTTTTGCACCAGCCCCGGTTCGTCTTTGGTGTTTTTTATAATGGACAGCGTAACATCCGGCTTTAGCGCCATCAGCTTGCCGTCCGTATCGGTAAACGTTATAATGTTTTCGGACACCAAAAAATCTTTGTTGCGCACATACAAATCATATTCTTCAAATTTGCTCATTTTGTATTGCGCATAGCCGAATTTTTGATACAATCCTCGCAGTGCAAAAACCGCTTTTTCTTCTCTTTTCAGCACACTTTCGTTTAACTCCATTTTGCACACTTCTCCTTTACTGCCTTCTTACTTTAGT
>CAKSHV010000246.1 GCA_934457515.1 uncultured Clostridia bacterium | reverse complement strand
AAAAAGGCATGCACGTTTTGGTTATTATTACCGATATTACCAACTATGCCGACGCGCTGCGTGAGGTTTCGGCGGCGCGTAAAGAGGTGCCCGGCAGACGAGGCTACCCCGGCTATATGTACACAGACTTGGCAAGTATGTATGAACGCGCGGGCAGATTAAAAGGAAAAGACGGCTCAATTACCTTAATTCCGATTTTAACCATGCCGGAGGACGACAAAACCCACCCGATTCCCGACCTTACGGGATACATCACAGAGGGGCAGATTATTCTGTCGCGTGAACTTTACCGCAAGAATATCATGCCGCCTATTGACGTTTTGCCCTCTCTTTCGCGACTCAAAGACAAAGGCATAGGCGAGGGTAAGACCAGAGCCGACCATGCAAATACCATGAACCAGCTGTTTGCCGCATATGCGCGCGGTAAAGAGGCGAAAGAGCTGATGTCCATTTTGGGCGAAGCGGCACTTTCGGACGTGGATAAGCTGTATGCAAAGTTTGCCGAAGAGTTCGAGGCGAAATATGTTTCCCAGGGCTATAACACCGACCGCGGCATTGAAGAAACGTTAGAAATCGGCTGGGAGCTTTTGTCTATTCTTCCCAAGAGCGAGCTTAAGCGCGTGAAAGACGAGTATATTGAAAAATACTACAAGGGGGAATAGTGCATGGCAATTTTGTCGGTGAACCCAACCAGAATGGAGCTTACGAAACTGAAGAAAAAACTTGCGGTTGCCACGCGCGGACACAAACTTTTACAGGATAAGCGCGACGAGCTTATGCGGCAGTTTTTAGACATTGTGCGGGAAAACAAGGTTTTGCGCGAAAAGGTGGAAAAAGCTATCGCAGAGGCGAACGAGTCATTGATTTTGGCGCAGTCGGTTATGAGCCGCGAAACACTGCAAACCGCGCTTTTAATGCCAAAGCAAAGCATTGAGCTTGAGATGAGCGAAAAAAATATCATGAGTGTGGATGTCCCTGTTTTTCATGCAAAAATGAAGACCGACAACCCGCATGATGTGTTTGCTTACGGCTACGCATTTACGAACGGCGACCTGGACAAGGGTGTTTTAACCCTTGCGGAAATTCTGCCCGACATGCTGCGCCTTGCAGAGCAGGAGAACGCGGCTCAGCTTTTGGCGGCGGAGATTGAAAAGACCAGGCGGCGCGTAAACGCGCTTGAACATGTTATGATTCCGGACACGCAGGACACCATTCGGTATATCGTCATGAAGCTTGATGAAAACGACCGCGCGAACACCACGCGGCTGATGAAAGTGAAAGACATGATGATTAAGGAAACGATTGAAAACAGACAGGAAAACGGACTTGCGATATAAAAAAGGGGATCGGTACAGCCCCTTTTTGAAATTTATTGATTTTGCAGGGGAGCAATGTCCGCATAAAAAAACAGAGACGGCATTTTAACCGTCCCTGTTTTTTATGTGATTATAATTTTCCCGTTTTCTTTGCAAACGCCTCAATAATATCGGTTGTACCGTCAATGCCTAAGATGGAGGAATCTACGCAAAGGTCATAGTCCGAAGCGTCGCCCCATGTGCCGCTTGTGAAGAAATTGTAGTAAGACGCACGCTTTTTATCGGTCTTTTTAATCAAAGACTCCGCGTCTTTTAAAATCAAATTCAAATTGTTCATCACGCGTTTTGTGCGGAATTCTTTGTTTGCATGCAGGAAAACTTTCAAAACGTCCGGTTCTTCGATTAAAACCTGGTTTGCGCATCTGCCGACGATTACGCAGTTGCCTTTCTGTGCAATTTCGCGGATAACGTTGGACTGAATGACAAACAAATTGTCTGAATTCGAAATATCGCCGTTAAAAACCGAAGCGGTGTAGCCCGCATAATTCGCGGTTGCAAGAGAATATAAAAAGCTGTTGTGCTCTTTTTCCGCTTTTTCAAACATTTCCTCGCTGATGCCGCTTTTTGCCGATGCAATTTCGATAATTTTCTTATCGTAATATGCATACCCTAATTTCTCGGCAAGTTTTTTTCCGATTTCGCTGCCTCCCGAGCCTAACTGTCTGCTGATTGTAATGACCATAAAATAACCTCCTTTTTATTTTGTATACCAAACATTCATCTCTTTATGCTTATTGTATCACAAAAAAATAAAAATTTCAATTCTTTCCGGTGAATTTTTTTATATTTTCGGGCTATAATAGTATCGAAAGGATGGTTATATATATGGATACAATTTCACTCATACTGGTTATTATCGGCGCACTGAACTGGGGAGCAATCGGGCTGTTCGGCATTGACGTGGTCGCAACTGTTTTCGGCGGTCAGTTTTCCATTGTAAGCCGTATCATTTACACCCTTGTCGGGCTTGCGGGTATTTGGAGCATAACGTTGCTGTTCCGCGACAAATCGGACGGTACAGAGGTTATGAAATAAGTAACCATGGAAATTTCGGTGCGGGAGACAATGCGTTTCCGACAGGGATACCCTTGTCGGAAACGGTTGTTTTTGCAGGATTTCCTTCAAAAACACTTGCTTTTTTTATTTTCTGTGTTATACTGTAGGTAAGCACAAGCAATGTGTGATTTTTAGCAAAGCAGGAGGAGAGAAATAT
>CAKSHV010000245.1 GCA_934457515.1 uncultured Clostridia bacterium | reverse complement strand
GCCAATCACCTGCCCCGCCCGCACGGAGTCTCCCTCTTTCAAATCCTTTGCAAACGGGTGTCCTTTCCTCAAATGCGCATAGTAGTAATAGCGTTTTTTATCGTTCGAGCGAATTCCGATTCGCCAGCCGCCGTACTGGTTCCAGCCAAGCGCTTCCGCATATCCGTCTTCTATGCAGATAACGGGCGTGCCGACCGTACCCAGCAAATCGTTTCCTTTATGCGGGCGCGAAAACCCATACGAACGGCTTGCACCGAAGTCCTTGTAATGCGTAAAGTAAAATCCGTCCGCAATGGGTGAATACACCTTAAAGCCGTAGGTTTCGTCATTACGAATACCTAAAAACCCGCCGAGCACTGCCGTGTACACCTCTTTGTAGTAGTCAAAAAGTTTTAATTCTTTTGAAAAATCTTCTTCGGTGCCGCCCTTTTTCAGCCGCTCTATGCACTCGTCTGCATACGACAGACACTTTTTATCCGCATTTCCCCAGTTTTTTGCAACGCTGTAGGCAAGCACCGTTATCCAGTCGATTTCACCTTCCGACCGAACGTCCGCCGCACTCGCCTTTTTTAAAAGCTCTGCCGAACAGTTAAATTCCGCCCATTTCACAAAATCTTTCTTTTCCGACTGCGGCTGCGGCTCGCCGTGCTCTGATTCCGCGCGGCTTTCCTCCCGAATCTTGCCCTTTGTTTCGGGCTTTGGCTCGGGTGTTTTCTCCGCTTTGCACCCGCAAAGCAAAATGCAAGGGATTAAAATAAGCGCGGTTACGCGTTCCATTCTCTGATAAACTCCATTGTTTTAAAGTCGGTTTCGCCCGTCTGAGGCAGATTTCCCAATTTTTGCACCGCGCGGACGGCGGCAGCCGTGTCTTCATTATATTGGTGCTGCGGCACAATAATCGGAATGCCTTCAAAACCAAACGACATTTGGCGGATTCCGTCGTTTAAATGATAAATGGGAATTGTCAAAGTCTGCTTGTTTTTCCGAAGCTCCATGTCCGACATGCCGCTTTTTAACACAAATCCGGGGTATTGCAGTGCCGCAGGCGAAACGGACGAAATAAAACTGTCCTCCGCTCTTCCGATTTTGTTCCATGTTTCCTTATCCACCACGCCGTTTGCCGTAAGACCGTATTTCCGCTGCAAAATCTGCACACCCAACCTCGTACGCTGGCCGAACGAACCCGTTTCCAAAATACCCGGGATTTCGGGATATAAATTCCGTGCCATGTTTAGTTTTCTTTGCAGTTCGGTCACCTGACTACCCGAATCGCCAAGCTTTAAAGGTGCGTCAAGCCGCTGTATGAGTCCTGCGTCTATTTGCTCGCGCGAATCGTCCAAAATGCCTGCATAAACGCTGTAAAGCGCGTCCCATGTTGCCAAATTCACATCTCCCGTCTGCGGCAAAGAAAACTCTTTTTGAAACTGCAAAACCGCATTTGTGGTCGACGCGTCAAACACGCCGCTGATGGGCACATACGGCACGGTGATGAAAAACGCCGAAATCCAACCGAGCCAATACTGAATAATTTGAATCTGCTCGCCGGTATCGCCCTCGGAATATAAAGTCGTATTCGAACTTCCTTCTTTTTTCATTTCACCGGCCGCTTGTATAGCCATATTTCCCTCATCCGGATTTCCCTCATCCGGCGCAAATTTCGGATACTGGCTTAAAATAACCCCCTCCGATTCCAGCTCGGTCAGCTGCAATATGCCCGTAAAGAGGTATGCCATTTTATACCAAGTCTGCTTGCCGATAACGCCGTCAGCGTTTAGTTTAAAAATCTGCTGGAATTTAATAATTGCCTGCTCCATTTCCTCGTCAAACACACCGTCAACCGGATATATCTTGGGAATGGCGGGATAATTGTCCGAAATGCGGTTTAATAGAATCTGTGCGTTAAACACATTCACGTTCACATCGCCGAGCCGAAGAGGCGCTTCGGGGTAAGACGGTGAAAGACCGCCCACCGGCGCATTATACACGATTTCAATATTGTCGCCGTAATAGTAGCGCAAAATGTCAAAAGTCGAATAATTCTGCTCCGCCAAATCCACCGTACCCCACTGAGAAAGCCCGCTGCAGGTAACGGTCGTACCGTTGCAAAACCGCGTGGAAAGCGGCTCTAATCTGCCGATAATGCGTACATAATTGTTAAACACCTCATCAACCAAGTCCGAAATGTTTGAAAAAATGTTTCGCCCCTGCACGTAGCTTTGGTCGATAGAGGTTGAATTGGTGATATCAAAATTATAGCCCTGCGCGCGGTAATACTCCAAAAAAATGCGGTTTAGCGCAAACGAAGTAATTGCATAAATATTGGCAAGCAGCGCGCTTTGCGGCCAGGTCGGATAAATTTCGCTCGACGCCACGTTTTTCACATAGTCGGGGAACGAAACAGTCACGTTCTGCGCCGCCGCCTCGGGTCGTCCCAAATGCACCACGATATACTCGGGGACGGTTACAACATCTGCCATAGATAGGTCACTCCTTTTATAGGTTTCAAGCGTTTCGCCGCTTTTGACGGCGGTTTTCTCTGCTGCGCATTACAAATTCTGCGGCGTTAAAACATACACTACCGTCCGCACTTCTCCGT
>CAKSHV010000244.1 GCA_934457515.1 uncultured Clostridia bacterium | reverse complement strand
GATCAGCACCAGCGCAAAAATGCCGAAAATGGTGTGGAACTTATAATATTCCCAAAAATGAGACCAGGTCATTTTCTCAAAATGCGGCTTGTTCAACAAGGAATGCTTCATATATTTGTCCTTCTTTTCCTGTTTATATACTGTCTTTTGAACGAAAATATTATAGCATAATCTATCTGAAATAGCAAGCAAATTCGGGAAATCAAACCAAAAGAGACAAAAATTTCACAATTTAAGTGAATTCCTGTTCATAATCGGAAATTTAACGGTTGATTTATTTTGAATTTGTGATAAAATAGGAAATATACATTTATTATAAAGGAAGAATTTAGGCATGATACAAACACTGAAAAAACTGCTGACATACGCAAAACCGTGGCGGAAAACGCTTGCACTCACGGTTTTTGTTTTGATTGCGGGGGCACTGATGAACCTGTTTACCCCGGCGGTGGTGCGCCGCATAACAGCCGTGCTGCAATCGGGCGGGCAAGGTGCGCAGACAAAAATACTGTATCTCGCGCTGTTCCTCGCGGCAACCTATGTTGTGCGCGGAATATTCCGCTTTCTTGCAATCTGGCAGGCGCATGTTGCGGCGTGGAGCTATGTGCCCGCACTGACCCTTAAAGTGTATGACCGTATTCAGCATTTATCACCGAAATGGTACGGCAAAAACAGGGTCGGCGACATTATGAGCCGTGTTTTGACCGACACGCGAAATTTGGAAATTTTAATAGCACACACCCTGCCCGACCTTTTGTCGAATCTTGTCATCATCGTGGGCGTTTCGGTTATGTTGTTTACCATAAACCCATACCTTGCGGCAATCACACTGATTCCGGTGCCGTTTGTTATCTATGCCAGCACGTTTTATTCCAAAAAGGTAAGCCCTTTGTATAAAATCAACAGCCGTTTTTTCGGCGTTTTAAGCAGCAGTATGCAGGACCGCATATCGGGCATGAAAGAAATTCAGGCATTCTCAGCGGAGGAAAGGGAATATAAGTCCCTTGCCGAAATGTGCAAAACCTATCGGAAAATCAATATTCATGCCAATTTTGCAAACGGCATTTACAACCCGATTGTGGAGTTTTTAACCTCGTTCGGCACGGTTTTGGTGGCGGCAATCGGCGGAACGCTTGCCCTTCGCGGCAGTTTGACGGCGGCGGATATTGTGGGATTTTTTATGTATTTATCGCTGTTTTACACACCGCTTACCACCCTTGCACGGCTGGCGGAGGACGTGCAGACCTGCACCGCCTCGGGCGAGCGCGTGTTGCAGCTTTTAGAGGAAAAAAGCGATATTATTGAAAAAGAAAATGCTGTGGATATCGGACTCTCGAAGGGGGATATTGCGTTTTGCAATGTGTCGTTCGGCTATGAAGATACGGAGCTTTTAAACAATATTTCGTTTGAGGCAAAAAGCGGGGAAATGCTTGCGGTTGTGGGCGCGACGGGTGCGGGGAAAACCACAATGGTGTCGCTTATGGAGCGTTTTTATGATGCAGACAGCGGCAAAATCACTTTGGACGGAACAGATATAAACGATTTAACCCTTGCATGTCTTCGAAACAACCTTTCGGTTGTGTTGCAGGATGTGTTTTTGTTTAACGGGACGGTTATGGAAAATATTCGGTACGGCGCGCCGCATGCCACTGACGAAGAGGTTATTAAAGCGGCGAAAACCGCGCATGCAGATGAGTTTATAAGAGAAATGGCCGACGGGTACAACACGGTTGTGGGTGAGCGCGGCACGCGCTTGTCGGGCGGACAAAAGCAAAGAATTGCCATTGCGCGGGCAATTTTGCGCCCCGCCCCCGTTCTGATTTTGGACGAGGCAACCTCGGCGGTGGACAACGAAACCGAGGAAATGATTCGGCAGTCTATTGACGCGCTGAGCGGGAAAAAGACCATTATTGTGATTGCACACAGGCTGTCTACCGTGCGCTCGGCAGACAAAATCATTGTGCTTGAAAACGGCAGGATTTCCGAATCGGGAACCCATGAAGAACTGCTTAAAAAGAACGGCTTGTATCACAGGCTTTGGCTTTCGCAGCAGGACGCCATAACGGTCTGACGGAGAAGAGAAATTGAAAAGTACATTAAATGAAGATTTGGCATATGAAGTGCTGTCCGTCGTGGACGAAATTCCCCGCGGGTACGTTGCGTCGTACGGACAGATTGCGCGCCTGATTTCGCGCCCGAAAAATGCGCGGCTGGTGGGCAAAATTTTAAGCCGTGCCGAATACTACGGCTCGTTTCCCTGCCATCGCGTGGTAAACGCCGCGGGCAGAACGGCGCCGGGATGGGCACAGCAGCGGGATTTGCTGGAAAACGAGGGTATTTCGTTTAAAGAAAACGGCTGTGTGGACATGAAAAAGCACCAATGGGACGAATAATTACAAAAACAGGCGGTTCATTACCGTGGAAATAACAGGGGAAAGCAGAAGAATAAGGGACAAGGCAAAGAGGGGATATGCCCCTCTTTGTTTTGTTTTCCGTAAAATGAAGCCGTAGGAAAAGGTGCGAATTGAAAAGAGCAGCACGGCGGCGTAAAAACAAATAATCAGCATGGGATTCATCTCCTTTTATTTGCGGCGGGTGCAGCGAAATGAAA
>CAKSHV010000243.1 GCA_934457515.1 uncultured Clostridia bacterium | reverse complement strand
TCCGAAAAAGAGTATTATAATGTAAAATACAAGTTTTACAGTAGGGAAAGGATGATTTGAAATTGGGTTCTGCAATGGGAAAAAGAAAAACAGACATGTTAAACGGCCCGATTTGGAGCAACGTACTCCGCTATGCACTGCCGATTGCGGCAACCGGCATTTTGGGACAGCTGTTTAACGCCTCGGATATTGCGGTTGTCGGCAACTTTTCGGGGTCTTTGGGTAAGGCTTCGGTTGCGGCGGTTGGTTCTAACAGCCCGATTGTCGGTTTGATTGTGAATTTGTTTGTCAGCATTTCGCTCGGAACAAATGTTATTATCGCAAACGCAATCGGACGGGACGATAAAGACGCTGTGTCGAAAGCGGTGCACACATCTGTTGTTGCATCGATTATCTTCGGTTTATTTACAACAATCTTAGGGGAACTGATTTCCAAAAGCGTGCTTAAAATGCTGAATGTGCCGGACGAAGTGTTTGATTTGTCGCTGCAATATTTAAGAATTTATTTTTTAGGCATGCCTGTTATTTTGCTGTATAACTTTGAAGCGGCAATTTTCCGCAGCGAGGGCGATACCAAAACACCGCTGATTGTGCTTACCGTTTCGGGCATTTTAAATGTTGTGTTAAATCTGTTTTTTGTTATTGTTTTTAACATGGCGGTTATGGGCGTTGCGATTGCAACCGTTATTTCCAATGCGGTAAGTGCTGTTGTTTTGTTCAAAATGCTTTTGACGAGCGATAAATACATAAAAATTGAAATGGATAAACTGAAAATCGATTTCGAATGTTTAAAACAGATTTTGAAAATCGGTCTGCCCGCAGGGCTGCAAAGCGCGGTTTTTTCCATTTCAAATATTGTTATTCAGTCCGCGATTAACAGCCTGGGTACGGTGGTTATGGCAGCATCAAGCGCGGCATTTAATCTGGAAATTATTGCATATTATGTGCTGAACTCGTTCAGCCAGGCATGCACAACCTTTGTTGGGCAAAACTACGGTGCGGGGAATTTAAAACGCTGCAAAAAAACACTGCATATTTGTTTAATAGAAGATTTAATTGCGTCGGCAATAACCATTGTCACGGTGCTGTTTGCGGGCAAATTCCTGCTTTCGCTGTTTAATAACGACCCCGAGGTTATCCGAATCGGATATGTACGACTGCTCATCATTTTCAGCGCATACATTTTTTCTATGCTGTATGAGGTGATGTCGGGCTATTTGCGCGGATTCGGCATTTCGCTTGTCCCTGCCATTTTAACCATGCTCGGCGTGTGCGTGATTCGTATTATCTGGATTCAGACGGTGTTCCCGAAAAGCCCGACTTTTGAAACCATTATGACAGTTTACCCCATAAGCCTTGCCACAACCGCCGTTTTAATCTTTATTGCGGTTTTGACGTATCATCCGGTGCACAAAATTCTTGCGGAGGAGAAAAAGGTAAGGGAAAATTGTTGATAAAAGAGTAAAAATGATATATAATTTTGTATATGATTAAACAAATTTGAGGTGATTTATGCAATACATACTGATGGGCTTGATTGCCATTTTACACGCTGTTGAAAGCGTGTTTCAAAAAGAATATGAACGGAAATGCGAAAAACCGAACTGCTTTTTCTTTTCGGCGACTGTTGCCGCATCGGCGCTTGTTGTTTTTTGGCATTCCTTGGGATTCGGCGCAGCGTATGCAATTTGTACAATCGCATACTTTTTGGCAATCCGATGCGGTTCGCTGGCACTGACAACCCTTATTTATTCCTATTCGCTGCTTGTGCCGGCTGTGTACGGGCTGATTTTCTTACATGAAAAGCTTAGCGTGTTCGGCATTATCGGAATTATTTTATTTATCCTTTCGCTGCTGTTTATCGGGCTGAAAAAGGAAAAAGCACAGTTTTCGGTTAAATGGCTGATTTACGTTGTTATCGCTTTTTTCTCAAACGGTATGTGTGCGACAACGCAGAAAATTCAGCAAATGGCATTTAACGGCGCATATAAGAATGAATTTATGATTGGCGCACTTGCCATTTGCGTGGTTTCGCTTTTCATTACTTCGGTTATTGCGAAGGAAAATCCTAAAGAAAATTTGGGCGCGTGCTTGGGCTTCGGCGCGGCATACGGCGTTTCAAACGGAATTATAAACTACATTATTTTGATTTTAACGGGACTCATTCCAAGTGCGATTCTGTTCCCGAGCATATCGGGCGCGGGGGTTGTTTTAGGTTTTGTTTTCGCCGTTCTGTTTTACAGGGAGCGCTTAACGCGCCTGCAGATTATCGGCTATTTTATCGGCACTTTGTCGGTCATTTTATTAAATTTGAACTGATTAAAACGGATATGCACTGCATATCCGTTTTATTATCTGAAAACCTACAGCTAAGACGGCAGGGGAATCATATTTTGATTAATTAACTTTTCTTTTTGATAGATAATCGGAAACCGCAACGGTTGCCGCGCCGATTACAATGCCAAATACGGAGCCGCATAAAACGTCTGTCGGGTAGTGCACGCCAAGATACAGCCGCGAAAAGGCGATAAATGATGCCAAAACAAGTGCTGCGATGCCATATCTTTTTTTGCACGTTAAAAAAATAACGGTCGCAAACGCAAAGGACGAGCCCGCGT
>CAKSHV010000242.1 GCA_934457515.1 uncultured Clostridia bacterium | reverse complement strand
CTCTTTTAAACACGTAGTTTTCTTTAATTGTTTCCATTTTTGTACATCCTTATTCCGCAAAAGACGCCAAAACCCGCGCCGGGCGCGGCAAAACAAAATTCCTATGTACAAAAAGAACGTGTTTTACCACGTCCTTATGCTGATAATTTTGCTCTGCCTCTGGATCTTCTTCTTGCCAACACCTTACGGCCGTTCGCGGTACTCATTCTTTTTCTGAAACCATGTTCTTTAGCTCTATGTCTTTTTTTAGGCTGATATGTTCTAAGCATTATTGATTACACCTCCCGAGAACTACAATACCAAGATTTTAACATAAAAACAGGAAAAAGTCAACACTTTTTTGCAAATTTTATGAAAGTTTTTGCATGCGCACCGATTCTGCGTTCCGTCGCTCAAAATGCATGCCTTATGCCCTCCCGCACATTAAGTCCTCCAAATACGATATAAGCTCCTCTTTTTTGTCGGTCAATTTCAAATAGCACCGGTTCGCACCTTCCTTTTTTTCAAAATAATTTGCGCCCTCGGCGTCAACCGTAACCTCGCCTTTGTCCGACAGTGTGAAAAATCTGCCCGTGCCCTCTATTGCAAACAAAACCGCAAGCAAATCCCAGCTTTGCCGCCGCATATCGCCGTCTGTAAACAGTCGGTACGCCTCGGCAACGGGATTGGTTTTGTCAACCGGCATTTCGGTTATAATCTCCTCACCCGGCTCATAGCCCGCAAAATAAATGGGCTTCGGACAGTTTTTAATAAAATATGCCGAGCTTAGAGCATCACACTCCACGTTAAATTCCTTGCCCGAATTCGGAAAATGTCCCGCCATGGAAACCACCGCATGCACTTTTTCGGAAAATAATTTCGGATTGTCTTTTAAAAAATCGGCGACACAATTAAACTGACCGATGGTCACCAAAACCACCGAATCGTCTTCACAGGACGATAAAACTTCATTATAATAAGCCACCGACTCGACAACCTCGCTTTTTTGCTTTGCCATACCGCTTAAATGCTCGGTAAATTTATTGTAAGAACCCAAAAATCCTTTTTTGCCGTACGCGCCCGTTTTTGCCATCGCCGCATGAAAATACTCTAAAATTGCATCCAAAGCACCGTTTGAAAACGGATTGGACGTGCAAATGTTCGCACCCGCAACATTAAATCCTAACTTTTTGCTTAAGGTCAGCAAAACCGCCAGCGCGCCCGCGTCATCACAGTCGCAGCCAAGGTCGGTATCTACAAATATACTTCTTTTTTCTTCACAAATCGGTGTATAATTCATCTTAAACTCTCCTTAAATGAACACGTTATGTCTATACTATACCCATTTTGCGGCTTTCTGTCAATCACTTTTTACTAAAACGCCAAAATATTCATTCTAAATATGAAAAAAGCACTGCAAGTAACCTTGCAGTGCTTTTAAAAATCCATTATTTATTATCGGAAGAATCGCCCTTGTTTTCGTCCGAAGACTCCTCTTTCGGCTCTTCTTTCGCAGACTCGGTGCTTTCTGCCGTGTCCTCTTTTTTGTCCGCTTCGGCTTTATCCTTTTCGATTTTGCCCTTTTCGATAACGATTTTTCCGTCCTTTACGTCAAGCGTAATCGTGTCGCCCGGGAGAACCGTGCCGTCAAGCATTGCTTCGGCCAGCGTATCCTCCACTTTCGAAACAATGGCACGACGCAGCGGTCTTGCACCGTAAATCGGATCGAATCCCGCTTCTGCCAGGAACGATACAGCCTCGTCCGTAATGGTTGCGTGAATCTCGTTGCTTTCGAGTCTGTCAAACAGTGTGTGCAGCATTTTGCGTGCGATAACGTTGATTTCATCTTTGTTCAAACGGCTGAATACGATGATGTCGTCCACACGGTTTAAGAACTCGGGCTTAAACGTGTGTTTCAAATCGCCCATAACGCTTTCTTTAATCTGTTCGTATTCCTTATCTTCTGCAGGCGTGACTTCGCCGTGCTCAAACCCGAGAGCCGTCTTGTCGCTTACAATATGGGTTGCACCGACGTTCGACGTCATAATGATAATGGTGTTCTTAAAGTCAATCTTTCTGCCCTGGGAGTCGGTTAAAATACCATCTTCCAAAATCTGCAGCAGCATGTTGAACACATCGGGATGCGCTTTTTCGATTTCATCGAACAATACAACGCAGTAAGGTTTTCTTCTTACCTTTTCGGAAAGCTGACCGCCCTCTTCATAACCTACATATCCCGGAGGCGAACCAACAAGTCTGGACACCGAGTGTTTCTCCATATACTCCGACATATCAATACGAACCATTGCGTTTTCATCGCCGAAGACAGCCTCTGCAAGCGCTTTGCAAAGTTCTGTTTTACCAACGCCGGTCGGACCGCAGAAGATGAACGAACCGATAGGACGTTTCGGGTCTTTAAGACCCACTCTGCCACGTTTTACAGCCTTTGCCAAAGCGGCAACAGCCTCATTCTGACCGACAACACGTTCATGCAGCGTGTCTTCCAAATGCAAAAGCCGCTGGCTTTCTTCTTCATGCAAACGATTTACCGGAATACCCGTCCAGTCGGAGATGATATCAGCGATATCCGCCTCGGTAACCGCGGTTTTCTTTACCTGATTTTCCTTCTTCCAGCTGTCACGGCTTTCGTC
>CAKSHV010000241.1 GCA_934457515.1 uncultured Clostridia bacterium | reverse complement strand
GGCAAAGGCGGGTTTATCACAAAGCTTGCCGCTCTTCATCCCGAAATAAACTTTGTTGCCATGGAAAAGTGTGTGGACGCGCTGATTTTGGCGCTTGAAAAAGCAAAAGCGCAGGAGATTAAAAATGTGCTGTATATCAGCGGTGACGCGGAAAATTTGACCGAGATTTTTGCCCCCGGCGAGGCGGACAGAATCTATTTAAATTTCAGCGACCCGTGGAAAAAATCAAAGCAAGCCAAGCGCAGATTGACCCACAGACGGTTTTTGGAAAAGTACAAAACCGTTTTAAATCCCGACGGCGAACTGCATTTTAAGACGGATAACCGTCCGCTTTTCGACTTTTCGCTGGAGGAATTCGAGGCAATGAACATGCACCTCTCGGAGCTTACAAACGATTTGCACAACAGCGAGTATGATAAAGACAATATCCGCACCGAATACGAAGAAACCTTTTCCGCAAAAGGATTTCCCATTAACCGCTGCGTTTGCAGGTTTTAATTCGTTGGTATTATAAAGAACTTTAAAATGCGCCGACATAGGTCGGCGCGTTTTTGCATTTGGGCGGGGCTGCTTATTAAAACCCCTTATTAAAACCCCTTATGCCCTTTGTGCATTTTTCCTGTATTCGCCCGGCGTTTGATGATAGTATTCATTAAACGCGCGGTTAAAATAGGAAATGCTGTTAAATCCGCTGTCCAGTGCAATGCTTAAAACAGTTTTGTCCGACGTTTTTAAAAGGCGCGCCGCACAATTTAACCGCTTTTCGTTTACGTATTGATGAAACGAAATACCAACCTCTTTCAAAAACAGTCTGCCGGCATATTTTTCGTTTAAAAAGAACAGTTTTGAAAGGCTTTTTAATGTGATTTGCTGCTTAAAATGCGCGTCTGCATACTCTTTCATATTTAAAATTGCCCAGTGCAGGGTGTCTGGCGATTTCTGAATCGGCGGCAAAGCACTTGCCTGCAGCAGAATAAAGCTTTCAATCAGGCGCGCCAAAGACAAAATGCGCACCCGCTCCGCAGGTTCGATTTCTTTTAAAAATTTTTTCAAATCTTCATACGAAACACCCGCTGCACGGCATGCGTTTTTGGCTTTTTTCTTTGTTTTTTTCATGTTTTCGGTCATGTTTCCAATAAATAAAATACACAAAACTTTCCCGTCCGACACAATGGGATAGACAAGCTCAAACAGTCCGTACGGACAGGTGCCGAAAAAATAGGATTTTGTGTTCTGTGCCTTTTCGCAGCAAAGTCCCTTGCAGTGCGTGCACAAAAAATAGCCGCGACCCGTCGTTTTTGCCGCATAACAAAAGGGCTTGCTGTGCATTTTTTTGTTCTGCGGCAGCATAAGGGGCGGAACAGACAAAACACCTGTCGCGTCATGCAGATTAATCGAAAGATTGTTTTTATATCTCAAAACATCAATCAATTCGGAAAGATTCATCATATTGCTAACCTCAAATTTCCTTTTTTCTTATTATTTTACCACAAATGTATCGTTTATGCAAGAATAAGTTTCTTTTGTGCTTGATTTTTAAGGTGCAATTTCGTACAATTTTCTTAAAGAATAGCAAAAAGGAGCGGGTAAAATGAAAAAGTATGATATTGCGGTAATCGGCGGCGGATTTTCGGGCTGCGCGGCGGCAATCAGCGCGGCACGGCAGGGCAAAAGCGTGCTGCTTGTTGAAAAATCGAACGCTTTGGGCGGTGCGGCGAACACCTGTTTGGTTAATCCGTTCATGCCGTATCGGGCAAAAATTGACGGCAAATCGGTTGATTTGTGCGACGGTATTTTTAAAGAAATTACGGATGAATTGGAAAAAATGGGCGGATTCTTTCAGAAAAAGACTGCAAAGGAAGCAAACGTGTTTAACGAAGAATATTTAAAGCTGATTTTGAACCGCATGGTTACGCAGGCGGGCGCAGAATTGCTGCTTCGCTCGTATTTAACCGAGGTGCACAAAGATGGCGAGCATATTACATCGGTTCGCGTTGCAAATAAATCGGGCTATGTGGACATTGAGGCGGACTGCTTTATCGACTGCACGGGCGATGCGGATTTGGCTTATCTGGCGGGCTGTCCGTTCCATTTGGGAAGAGAAAAGGACCACCTTTGCCAACCGATGACCCTTTGTTTCCGCATGGCAAATGTCGACATTGCGAAATATGAAGAGGAAAAGCCGAAAATTAATCCTTTATACAAAAAATTCCGTGAAGAGGGAAAGATCAAAAATATCCGCGAGAATGTTTTGATTTTCCGCAACGTTGTGGAAAACGTTTTGCATTTTAACTCGACAAGAATCGTAAAATTAGACCCGACCAACGCGTTTGACATTACAAAAGCGGAGATTGAGGCGCGTGAACAGGTGTTTGAACTGTTTAATTTTCTGCGCGAGAACTTTGAGGCGTTTAAACATGCTGACATTCTGTTTACAGCGCCCGAAATCGGCGTGCGCGAAAGCCGTATGATTGACGGTAAATATGTTCTTACGCAGGACGATTTGCTTGCATGCACAAAATTTGAGGATTCTATCGCGTGCGGCAATTACGATATTGATATTCATAACCCCGAGGGCAGCGGAACCAGCCATTATTACTTCAAAGAGGGCGAGTATTACACCATTCCTTAC
>CAKSHV010000240.1 GCA_934457515.1 uncultured Clostridia bacterium | reverse complement strand
CTTCCGGGGTTTCGGAATCGGCTGAATATATGCTGTCCGACATTTTTTTTACGATCTTAATCATATTGCTCGTATCATTGCTTTTGTCCGGACTTTCGCCCAAAATCATGTTTGCAATGCCGGCAATGGCGTTTGCATCGTCCACATAAGAAGTCGTGTTTTTCAGTGCGGGATCTAAAAGCTGCGCAAAAGACGTGATTTCAAACGGAACCTTTGTTTTGTCATATGCCAAAAGAATGCCCGCCGTGCTGTAGGGCACGGTGTATTTATTGTCCGGGTCATAATACTTGCTTTTATAGCCGTCGCTGACATATTTATAGTTTTCCAAGTCTTTGGTGTCGATTTCGGCAAGCAGCTTTTTTTGAACAAGCTTATCTGCCGCATAGTCGGCAACGATAGCCAAATCGTAAGCGGACGGATCTTTTTCAATCATGCCAAGCATATCCTCGTTGGTTTCGGCGGTTACGACGGTAACTTTAATGCCGCTCGATTCGGTAAAATCCTTTAAAATCTGCTCGGGCACATAATCTTTCCAGGTTAAAAGGGTTATCTCTTTCGGCTCGTTCGAGCAGCCCGAAAGCGGCAAAACCAAAGCTAAGCTCAGCAACACGCAAAGCACACTTACAAACCGTTTCATGTTCATTCCCCCAAATCAATTAAAGCTGAATCTGTTTTTTATTTTCCGACTCGCGGTATAAAACAAATTTGCCGCCGATTGCCTGCACAGGCTCTGCCCCGAGTGCCTCTGCAACTTCGTTGCACAGCGCCCTTGCGCTGTCCGGTGCGGTTTCCAAAACGTGCACCTTAATCAGCTCGTTTGCTTCCAGCGCGTCGGACAGGGTTTTTAAAAGGGTTTCGTCAATTCCGTTTTTGCCCACCTGATACAGCGCGGGAATTTTATTCGCCATTGCACGAAGCGTTGCACGTTGTTTGCTCGTTATCATGTTTTTTCTCCTTAAACTCGAAAATAATTTGCATTTAAATATAGTATACCACGCCTTTGCCTTAAACGCAAGGAAAAATTAAACTTTACAAGATATAGAATTTGTAGTATAATAACATAGTTAAAAATTATGGAAAGAACGGAGAAAAACCATATGACTTTCAGAGAACAGCTCACCCAAAAGGTGAAAAACGCATTCACCGCCCTTGGGTATGATGAAAAATTCGGCACGGTTACAGTTTCCAACCGTCCCGACCTTTGCCAGTATCAGTGCAACGGCGCGCTGCCCGCCGCAAAGGTTTATAAGAAAAAACCGCTGGACATTGCATCCGAAGTGGCGGAAATCTTGAAAAAAGACAGTATGTTTTCCAAGGCAGAAGCCTGCCCGCCCGGCTTTTTAAACCTTTCGGTTTCGGACGGGGCGCTGACCGATTTTGTCCGCGGCATGACAAATAAAGAAAAGTTCGGCTTTGAAGAAACAAAGACACCGAAAACCATTGTTATCGACTACGGCGGTGCAAATGTTGCAAAATCGCTGCATGTCGGTCATCTGCGCTCCGCGATTATCGGCGAAACGGTAAAGCGCATTTTAAGATACTGCGGCAACACCGTTGTCGGCGATGTGCACTTAGGCGACTGGGGCTTGCAGATGGGCATTGTTATTTCGGGCATCATCGAGCAGTTCGGCATTGAAAACTTAAAAACCGAGGAGGACCGCGCAAAGCACATCACCATTTCGGTTCTGGAAAAAACCTATCCCGCCAAAAGCAAAGAGGCTAAAGAAAACGAAGAAGTTATGGCAGAGTGCAAGCGCGTAACCTTTGAGCTGCAAAAGGGCGAAGGCATTTATTTTGACATCTGGCAAAAAGTTTTGGAGGTTTCCAAAGCCGATTTAAAACGAAATTACGGGCGTTTGGGCGTTACGTTTGACCTGTGGAAAGGCGAAAGCGACACAAGAAACGTAACCGGCGAAATGATTGAGGATTTAAAGGCAAAAAGCCTTGCGCATATAGATGACGGCGCTTTGGTTATGGACATCACCCGCGAGGAGGACAATCCGCCGCTGCCGCCGTTCATTTTGGAAAAGTCGGACGGTGCGGTGCTGTACAGCACGACCGACCTTGCAACCATTTTGCTTCGTGAAAAAGAAATTAACCCCGACGAGATTATTTACGTGGTGGACAACCGCCAGGGCACGCACTTTAAACAGCTGTTCCGCGCAGTGGAAATCAGCGGTTTGATGAAAGAGAATTTAAAGCTGTTCTTTGCGGGGTTCGGCACCATGAACGGGTCGGACGGAAAACCCTATAAAACGCGCGAGGGCGGCGTTATGCGCCTGGAGGACTTATTAAACACCTTGGAAAGCGAGGCTTACAAAAAGGTGGAGGCTGCCATCACCTCGGGCGAAATCACCGATGATGAAATGAAAGAGATTGCACGGAAAGTGGGCATCGGTGCTTTGAAATTTGCAGACCTTTCCAATCACAGAAGCAAGGATTATGTGTTTGATATTGATAAATTCTGTTCGTTTGAGGGGAAAACAGGCCCTTATATTCAGTACAGCGCGGTGCGCATCGCCTCGATTTTGAACAAGACAGACAGCACGGACGGCGTTATTCTGCCGCCCGAGGGCGACATTCAGCGCGAACTGTTCCTGTTCCTGACCGAATTTCCGTACGCAGTTCTGCAGTCGGCAGA
>CAKSHV010000239.1 GCA_934457515.1 uncultured Clostridia bacterium | reverse complement strand
CGGAGCGGCGTTGAGCTTTTGAACATAAAAAGCGAAACATGCGCAGTTTGCTTTGACGCGTGCCTGATTTTTGGCTCACTGCAAGGGCTGGCGCGGTGAGCGCCGTGCAAACGTAAGCCCTTGATCTCAAAGAGAATTCGAGCGCAGCTCGTTTTCTCTTTGAAAGTGTCGATTTTATCGACACGCTAAACATCCCCGAAAGTTTTTTCGGGGATGTTTGCCTTGCTGTTATTTTTTGTCGCCGAAAATGTCGTCGAAAAGGCTTTTGGTGGGGTCAAAAGTTGTGTTGGCTGCCAGCCCGAAAGCGTCATACTTAGTAAACTGCGGCTTTTCGTCGGCAGGCTTCAAATTGGGAAATTGTTCATAAAACTGCTCTGTTGTAATACGGCCCGATGTGTAGGGTTTTTGTTTCGGCTCGTTTGCCATTCCAATCACTCCTTTTATAATAGTAGCTTACAATTTCATTATATCCTTTTTTGCAAAAAATCAATAGCAAATTTCAAATTTTTTATTCGATATAATATAAAAGGGACTTAAATGCATGAGTTTAATCTGCCTCCGGCTCGTTTTGTGCAATATTGTTCGGACTTAAAATAACGGGGTGAATCTTGCCCAAAAGCGAGCGTTTCATGGCTTTGTGCACATAAATATAATTGTCGGTGTAACCGCTGTATACCTCATCGCTTTCCTGCTTTTCAAAATATACATCGTGTTTTGTTCCGTACTGCGTTTTTAAAAAGTCCGCCCGCAAATGTTCGCTTAACATAATCAGGCTTTGCGTTCTTTGGTTGCGTATGCTCTTTTCGGGCAGATTCGGCAGCGTTGCCGCTTTTGTGCCCTCGCGCGGGGAGTAGGGAAAGGCGTGGATTTTGGCAAGCCGGCACTTTTTGGCAAATTCAACGGTTTCGATAAAATCTTCCTCCGTTTCCCCCGGAAAACCCGCTATAATATCGGTTGTGATGGCAGCATTCGGGAAAAATTCGCGGATAAGCTCGGTTTTTTCAAAATATTCCTGTGTTGTATAGCGGCGATTCATGGCTTTTAAAATCTTGTCACATCCGCTTTGCAGCGACAGGTGAAAATGCGCACAAAATGCGTCTAAAGCGCGGCAGCGGGTTAAAAATTCTTCGGTTATGGTGTTCGGCTCAAGGGAAGAAAGACGTATGCGTTTTACGCCTTTTGCCGATGCTGCCGCCTCAATAGCGTCAATCAGCGATATGTTTTCATCTTTAAAATCGCTGCCGTAAGCGCCCGTCTGAATCCCGGTTAAAACCACTTCATATATGCCGCTTTCCGCAAGCGCTTCCGCCTCTTTGCGAATGTTTTCAAGCGGGCGGCTGCGCACGGGGCCGCGCACATAGGGGATAATGCAGTAAGAGCAGTAGCGGTTGCAGCCGTCTTCTATTTTAATATAGCCGCGCATGCGGTCCTCTCCCGCGCCCGTAACGGGCGTTTCGTCAAATTGCGTGTGGGTTTTGATGTCTGACACGGCGTCGATTCCTTTTTTTGCTTTTTCATCTTCAACCAATTCCAAAAGCTTTGATTTGTCGCCCGTTCCGAGCACAATGTCCGCACCGATTTGCTTTTTTTCTTCATCGGTTAAGTGCTGAGCATAGCAGCCGATGAGGGCGGTTATCGCGTCCGGGTTTTTCCGCTTTGCGCGGGACAGCGCCTGGCGCGACTTTTTGTCGCTCATAGCGGTTACGGTGCAGGAATTGACAACGTATACGTCACATACTTCGTCAAAATTCAAAATTTCATATCCTTTTTCCGCAAAAATCTCTTTTAAAGATTCGGTTTCGTATTGATTCACCTTGCAGCCCAAGGTGTAAAATGCTGCAGTACGCATGAAGCGGTTCTCCTTTTTCGTTTCTATTATTAAATTTAGATTAAAAATGCATAAAACCTCTTGACTATTTTTTGCCATATGCTATAATAGGTATAAATAGAAAAGGAGGAATATATTATGAAAACATTTAACATTATGTTAAACTCAATCAATGATGTGAAAAACTTCGTCAACACGGTGAACAAATATGATTTTGATGTGGATTTAACCTCCGGCAGATATGTCGTAGACGCAAAATCCATTATGGGCATTTTCTCGCTGGATCTGTCCAAACCGATTAAGGTGGAAGTATTTACAGAAAATCCCGGTGCGTTCATGGAAGAGATGAAACCTTTCATCATTGCATAATCTGATACAAATTATATATGAAATTTTGCTTAAAGTCAAGAGGGTATGCGAATGAACGGCAACGGCACATATAAATATCCGGTGCAGAAGATTCCGGAAATCAAGCTGCTTATTTTATATATTGCCGAGCAGGCGAAAACTGTTTGCAAGGCAGAAAAGGTAAGCCGCCTTTGGCTTTCGGACTTTGCAATGGAAAACATTGCCACCGATTATTTTAAATTTCAGTGCGCGGTGGGTGAGCTGGTTGCCGAAGGCTATCTTGAAAACGACGATTTGGGCAGCGAAGAATTTTTGTCCGTTACGGACAAAGGCTCGGAAACGGTGGGGTTTTTCTTCACCGAACTTCCCATTTCGGTGCGCGAAACGGTGGATAAGAATTTAACCGCAAGCCTTTTGGAAAAGAAAAAGAAAGATGCGGCATATGCCGAATATTTAAAGCTTGGCGAAAAGGTGCAC
>CAKSHV010000238.1 GCA_934457515.1 uncultured Clostridia bacterium | reverse complement strand
CCCATCACTCGCACCATTTGTTTTTTGTTACCGGGGTGTAGCGCAGCTGGTAGCGTACTTGACTGGGGGTCAAGTGGTCGCAGGTTCAAGTCCTGTCACTCCGACCACGCGGTTCTCCAAAAGAAAGAATGTATAAACCTTCTTTCTTTTGGATATCCTATTTTAAACAACTTCATATAGCGGAATGGTGTAAGGGTAGCACAAACGACTCTGACTCGTTTTGTATGGGTTCGAATCCTATTTCCGCTGCCACTTCAAAGGGCGTGTTCGGCTGTATCAGCAGAGCATGCTTTTTATTTTGCATAAAAATTTCAACCTTCTTTGAAAAAATTTTCGTTGTATCTTTTTTAAATCTGTGGTATACTTTAAAAAAAGAAAATATGGAGGATAGAACCAATGTATACAGCAAAAAAAGACAGATACAAGGGCGCCGAATTTAACCGCTGCGGCAAAAGCGGACTGCTTCTTCCCAAGGTTTCTTTGGGATTTTGGCACAATTTCGGCACAAACGGCGACTATGAGAATATGAAAGCCATGTGTTTTACGGCTTTTGACAACGGTATTACTCATTTCGATGTTGCCAATAACTACGGTCCTGAGCCGGGCAGCGCGGAAGAGCATTTGGGCAAGATTTTGCACGAAGAAATGTCTGCCTATCGCGATGAACTGATTATAAGCACCAAAGCAGGTTATGACATGTGGGACGGCCCTTACGGGACATTTGGCAGCAAAAAGAGCCTGATTGCAAGCTTAGACCAGAGTTTAAAGCGCTTAAAGCTTGACTATGTGGACATTTTCTATCATCACCGTCCCGACCCCGAAACTCCTTTAGAGGAAAGCATGCACGCGCTGGCAACGGCAGTGCACAGCGGAAAGGCGCTGTATGCCGGCATTTCGAATTACAATGGCGAAACTATGAAAAAAGCGGCAGCGCTTTTGAAATCCATGAACTGCCCGTTCATTATCAATCAGAACCGCTACTCGATTTTTGACCGCACCATTGAGCAAAACGGATTGCTTGCCGCGGCAAAAGAAGAGGGCAAGGGCATTATTGCGTTCAGCCCCTTAGAACAGGGCATGCTGTCCGACCGCTATCTGCACGGAATTCCGAGTGATTCGCGCATCCGCACCGACGGCAGATTCTTAACCGAAAGCCGCCTGACTCCCGAGCGTATGAACCAAATTGAGCGTTTGAACGAAGTTGCAAAACGCCGCGGACAAACCCTTGCGCAGATGGCGCTTTCGTGGGTTTTAAAAGACAAGACGGTTACAAGCGTTTTAATCGGCGCGTCCAAACCGTCGCAGATAGTTGAAAATATTCACGCCGCATCGGGCGCACCTTTCTCCAACGAAGAGTTGAAAGAAATTGATGAAATTTCGCTTTCATAAAATCAGAGACGTAAAAAAACGACCTTTACAGGTCGTTTTTTTGGCTTTCATTTCGTGTTTACGGTAATCGTTTTTGTCTGCTCGTCAAAGGTCAGTGCGCCTTCAAAATAGGTGTCGTGTTTTGCGTCGTCCCATTTCACATTGTCCATGCCGCCAACCACGGTCGCCACGATTCGCAGCGGAATGTATGCCACATCATCAATCAAAACAGGCGCTATCGCATAGCCGTTCGAATATTCGCGGCTGCCGATTTGGCAGTATTCCGTTTTGTTTTCCTTTGTCATTTCAATAATCGGCATTTGCATGTTCATGCGATTTGTCGCTCCGTAAATATAACAGTCCACGTTATTTGTAACAAAGTTTTTATGCCAAGCGAGAGCATTGTAATCATCTACATACGTTTCACCCGCGTCATCCGTCCTTACACGGTAAACCTTTGTGTCATAGCTGGGAAATGTAAAATTTGGATCCATCAGTCTTTGATACTTTGCCTTATTAGCATCGTAAGTTACGGTGTAGCCAAGCGCCTCGAAGGTTGCGCGCAGCGGCACATAATAGTTATCCGTGTGGGTTGCAAGCACGTTTTCAATAAGAATCGGCTCAATCGCATATCCCTTGCCGTCAACAAAAAAATTCTTTTCTTCATTTCCCACCGCTGCCAAAACAAAGGTTGCCGTAAGGCAAGTGACAGCTAAGGCAACCGACAAAGTCAGCGCCGCAAGTCTTGAAAATCTCGGCTTTTTCGAGCGGATTTTTTGAAATCTTGCCTGCAGTGTTTTCTTGCTTGCGCTCATTTTTGTGGTGTAAACATTTTCAAACATCATCCCTGCTCCTTTCTTTCCGCCAACTCCAAAATCGTTTGCATGTATACTTTTTGCTCTTCTTCGGACATGTTGTGTGTTACCGCCATGTCGCACGAAATTTCGCACGCCTCACTTAAATTTTTGCATGCCAAATAGCAAAGCGGGTTAAACCAGTGAATCGCGTTTACAAGCGCCGCAAACCATTTTATAACCAGGTCGCCCCGTTTATAATGCGTAAGCTCGTGCCTTAAAATCATGCGCATTTTATCATCGGATACCGTTCGGCTTGGAATGTATACGCATGGGAAAAGCACACCGATTAACATAGGCGAGCTTACATCGTCTGCCATGCGAATCGGAATATTTCTTTTTATGCCCAGCTCCTTTTTAACGCTTTTTAAAATCTCGCCGTCTGAAACCGCAGTCGAATTTTTCTTTTTTCGGTTTAAGAAAATGAAATAGCTGATA
>CAKSHV010000237.1 GCA_934457515.1 uncultured Clostridia bacterium | reverse complement strand
GAGGAATACTTGTCTTTGGCCCAAAAACTGAAAAAAGACGGATTTTCGATTTTAACCGGCAGTTTGGATGCAACCTCGGCGCCGAGTGAAATTGATTTTTCTCACGGCAAAAACATGATTTGCCTCGGCAATGAGGCACACGGCGTTTCGGACGAGCTGGTGTCGGTCGGCGTGAAAAAAATTAAAATTCCCATGCCGGGCAAGGCAGAATCACTTAACGTTGCGGTTGCGGGCGCGGTGCTTTTGTACGAGTCGGTGCGGCAGAGGGGAGCGGTTTAATGGTCGAACAGGAAATTTTGTGCAATATTTGGCTGACGACCGTTTTCGGCTACGCCTCTGAAAAACCGATTGAGCTGATTGACCGTTTCGGGTCAGCTTACAATGTGTTTGAAAACGGATTTGACGAATTAAATTTCGGCGACGCGTCGGACGAGATTCGTTATGCCTTTCAAAATAAAGACCTATCTTATGCAAAATACATTTTGGAGCGCACGTTGAAAGACGGCGCAAAAACCGTCTGCCTGGGAGAAGATGATTATCCCGAGCTTTTGGCGGAGATTCCGAATCCGCCGCTTGTTTTGTATTATATCGGCGATATTTCGTGCTTTTCCTCCAAGCTGCCGTTTACGGTGGTCGGCACGAGGAAAACAGATGAAGAAGGACGGAAAATTCTGTCCGATTTTCTGCCGCCGCTGCAGCAGGCAGGATTTCAGATTGTGTCAGGGTTTGCAGAAGGCGCCGAGGCGTATATTCACCGCCACGCAGAGAAAACGGCAGCCGTTTTGCCGAACGGCTTAAATGTTTTATATCCTGCCTCCAACGCAGGGCTGAAAGAAGAAATTGTGGAAAAGGGCGGTGTTGTGCTGACCGAATTTGTTTCGGATGTGCGCGCATACCGCGGCAACTTTTATTTAAGAAACCGTTTGCTTGCCGGGCTTTCCTGCGGCGTTTTGGTTACCCAGGCGCGGGAAAAGAGCGGCACGTCCATAACCGCAACGGCGGCGGGCGATTACGGCAGACAGGTGTATGCCGTTCCGGGTTCTATCTACAATCCGCGCTTTAAAGGCTGTATCGAAATGATTCGCCAGGGTGCGATTGCGGTTTCCGACCCGAGCCAGATTATTGCAGACTATGCTGCAATTTATGATGAAATTACCGATTTATCAGAGCAAAATTCCGTTGTATGCGGCATTGCGGATTTAAGCAATGAAAAATACGCGGATTTAAGCGAAAACGAACGAAAGGTTATTGCGGCAATCAGCGGAAACCGTCTGCACGCCGATGAAATAACCGAAAAAACAGGACTTGATATTTCTGCCGTAAACGCTGCGCTTGTGGTGCTTGAGCTTGAAAATTTAATTGCGCGGCTGGACGGTAATCAATATATAATTATTTAACAGGAGGAATTATGGCGGATTATTTGGTGATTGTGGAGTCCCCCTCCAAGTCGGGAACGATAAAGAAGTATTTGGGAAAAAATTATAAGGTTGTGGCGTCCATGGGACATTTGGTGGACTTGCCCAAAAGCCAAATCGGCTTGGATTTGGAACACAATTTCAAGCCGAAATACATTACCATTCGCGGCAAGGGAGACCTTTTGGCAAAGCTGAAAAAAGACGCGAAAGACGCAAAAAAAGTGTATCTCGCAACCGACCCTGACCGTGAAGGAGAAGCCATTTCCTTGCATTTGGCAAATGCGCTTTCTTTAAACACGGCGGATAAAAACAGAATTACCTTTAATGAAATTACAAAAAATGCTGTAAAAGAGGGCTTAAAAAATCCGCGTCAAATCGACACCGACTTGGTGGACGCGCAGCAGGCGCGCCGCGTGGTTGACCGCATTGTGGGTTATCAAATCAGTCCGCTTTTGTGGAAAAACGTGCGAAAAGGCTTAAGTGCCGGACGTGTGCAGTCGGTTGTTGCAAAGCTTATTTGCGACCGCGAGGCGGAAATCGAGGCGTTTGTGCCCAAAGAGTATTGGACGCTTTCGGCAAAACTGCATAAAGAAAAGGCAAAACAGCTTTTCGAGGCTAAATTTTACGGAAATGCGGACGGCAACAAAGTCGATGTTGCAACCGAAGACGAAATGAACGGCATTTTAAGCGCTTTAAACGGTGCGGATTTTACGGTGACTTCCGTAAAAAAAGGCGAAAAAGAGCGCCGTCCCGCGCCGCCGTTTATCACAAGTACACTGCAGCAGGAGGCGTCGAGAAAATTAAACTTTGCCTCTAAGCGAACCATGCGTATTGCCCAGTCGCTCTATGAAGGTCTTGATATTAAAGGAAAAGGCACTTTGGGTTTAATTACGTATATGAGAACCGACTCGCTGCGTATTGCAACCGAGGCGGGCGTTGCGGCAAAGGCATACTTAAGAGAAAACTACACCGAGGCATATATTCCAAACTACATGCCCCAGTATAAAACCAAGAAAAACGCGCAGGACGCGCACGAGGCAATCCGCCCGACAGATGTATTTATGACCCCCGATTCGATTAAGGATTCTTTAAAACCCGAGCAGTATAAATTATATAAACTCATCTGGGCGCGCTTTGTGGCAAGCCAGATGACAAGCGCGGTGTATGAAACCGTAAATGCGGACATCGCCGCGGGCGGCTATCTGTTCAAAGCGGCGGGTTCGAAGTTGAAATTTCCGGGTTTTACCGCAATATTCGAAGAGTCCACCGATGATGACA
>CAKSHV010000236.1 GCA_934457515.1 uncultured Clostridia bacterium | reverse complement strand
GAAATGCTCATAGCCGGGCGACCGAAAAACACACCGGGTACCTGCGTTGCCTGTGTTATGGAAGGCTCAAGGCCGATTCTTGCCGAAATCCAGGGACTTGTTACACCAACTGCTTACGGTAACCCGAGAAGAATGACAAACGGCTTTGACTATAACCGCATGGCAATGCTTATTGCGGTTCTTGAAAAACGAGGGGGATATTATTTAAGTAATTTTGACACATATATAAACATTGTCGGCGGAATGAAACTTGATGAACCTGCGCTTGATCTGACGATTGCAATGGCGCTTGTTTCGTCACTGAAGGATTATGCAATTCGCGACGATGTTCTTGCTTTCGGAGAAATCGGATTGGCAGGCGAGGTGAGAGCAATTTCGCACTGCGAACAAAGAGTGAAAGAAGCGGCAAGACTCGGATTCAACAAGTGTATTATTCCGAAACATAATCTTAAATCAGTACCGGACGAGTTGAAGCAGAAAATTGAAGTTGTCGGTGTCCGAACAATCAGACAAGCTTTTGAGGCACTTATTACATGAGCATTATAAAATTTGCAAATTTGCCGGAGCACAGGGTCACAAAAGCAATTGTTTCCGGTTCGGATAAAAGAATCATCGATTACATAAGAACTTTCAAAATTAACATTTTGTTCACAAAAAAGAATTGCTTGATTGACCCGGCAATATCCGATCATGCCGATGTTAACATCAATTATCTTGGCAACGGAGAAATAATAATTGATGCTTCCCAAAATCATCTGACAGAATGTTTAAAAGAATCCGGATTCAGAGTAAATGAGCCTTATAATGCCGTGTCCGGTTCGTATCCAAATGATTGCAGCTTAAATTGCGCCGAGGTTGGCGAACTTTTGATTGCACGAAAAAAATCTTCGGATAAAAGTATTATCAAAAAATTTCCGGAAGATTTGATTGTTAATGTTAATCAAGGCTATGCAAAATGTTCAACATGCGTAGTAAATAAAAATGCAATTATTACAGACGATGAATCTATAAATAGTTCATGTAAAAAAGTCGGAAGTGATTCTTTGTTGATTTCCAAAGGCGATATTTTATTAAAGGGCCATAATTACGGTTTCATCGGCGGTGCAAGTGCGCTGATTGAAAAAAATAAAATTCTTTTCTTCGGAGATATTACAAAGCATTGCGATTATCAGAAAATTGTTTCTTTTCTTTTGAAACACAGATGTAACTATGATTATCTTAAAGATCATCCGTTGACGGATATCGGCGGAATGGTTCCAATTGAAGAAGAGTAACGACAGATAAACAGAAATTGTACCAACTATACAAAATAAATATTTTGTATAGTTGAGGGGACATAAAACAGCAAATTTAATCGTAAAATGATTGAACCCATTATTATTACTTGAATTTTAAAGTCTGTTATAATTCTTATTTTATTACAATATTGAACCGATAAGGCTTCATTGAATGTTTTTTATTTATCGATTGGCGGTGAAACAATGCTTGATTACAATCCGGATTTACTTCCGGGACGTGTTAATGAATTTGTCAGCTACATGCTTGCGGTCAAAGGCTGTTCAAAACTCACTGCAAGCGGATATGTCAGAGATCTGCGGTTGCTTTTTGAATTTGTTACCGCTTCCAAAAAAGGTTTTTCTTCCCCTGCGGAACTTGGCAAAAATTATGACCTTTCTTTCATTGATGACGATTTTATTGCCAAAATCACAATTGCTGATATTTATGATTTTTTCAGCTATTGCGCTTCGGAAAGAAACAATAATGTTACAACACGAAATCGCAAAGCTTCGTCAATTAGGGGCTTTTTTAAATATATTGCGGATAATATGAAATATATTCCAACGAATCCCGTTGCTCATCTTCAGATTGCTTCCGGAAAGAAAAAGCTTCCGAAATATCTCACACTTGAACAAAGCAATGAATTGTTGAACGCTGTTGAAGGTCCTAATCGTTTTCGCGATTACTGCATTTTGACGCTTTTTTTAAATTGCGGTTTGCGTCTTGCCGAACTTGTCGGTTTGAATCTCGGCGATATTGACCTTGAAAGAAGAACGATGAAAGTCCTCGGAAAAGGAAACAAAGAACGAATGCTTTACCTTAACGATGCTTGTGTTGACTCAATCAAAGACTATCTTTCGGTTCGCCCCGTTGACGGTATCAAAGGCGATTCGCGAAATGCGTTGTTTATAAGTCGCTTAAAAAAGCGCATCGGTCGGCAGGCGGTTCAAATTATGGTTTATCATTATCTTGAAAAAATAGGCCTTGACAGTGAACATTATTCGGTTCATAAACTCAGACACACTGCCGCAACTCTTCTATATCAATATGGAGACGCGGATGTTATGGTACTCAAAGAGATGCTCGGGCACGAGAACCTTGCAACAACGGAAATTTATACTCACGTTGAAAATAAGCAGGTAAGAAAAGCGATTGAAAACAGCCCACTCAGCAAAAACCACCGCAAAAATGATTAAAAATTCGGGATAAAATACTGCGATAAAAATCGGAGGAAAAATGTGTCCGTAACCGCCGAAAGAGCAAAAATTATCATTGCTACTCCGTTCCTTATAAGATATATTTTTAAATCCGGAATTTCATTGCTTTTTCCGGTTGAATTTATACGAATTTTTCGGCTCATTTGAAAACAGTTCTGTACCGTCAAAAGCAAAGCAAAAAACATCAGTATTTTTCCCGGC
>CAKSHV010000235.1 GCA_934457515.1 uncultured Clostridia bacterium | reverse complement strand
CGCCCGGCCAGTTTCCGACAAACTGGTTGGAACCGGTCAGCGCATTAAACAATGTTGTTTTACCGCAGTTTGGATTACCTGCAAGAGCAATTCTGATACTCATAAAAGAATCCTCGCTTTCCTTTAATAAATTACTGAACCTCAATCATTTCGGCATCGGCTTTTCTTAAGGATAATTCATAGCCGCGAACCGTTACCTCAACAGGGTCGCCTAAGGGCGCTACCTTTCTTACGTGCACCTCTGTGCCGCGCGTTATGCCCATGTCCATGATTCTGCGTTTTACGGCGCCTTCGCCATGCAGTTTCACAACGGTTACGGTATCGCCGATTTTCGCCTCTTTTAAGGTTTTCATTTTTAAATCCTCCTCACTTTTCGCCCCGCAAAAGCGGTGCAATTATATATTGTATTAAATTTTAAATCATAATTTTGCGCGCCATTTCTTCGCTGATGGCAACCCGTGCCTCTTTCACGTTCACAATAACGTTTCCGCCAAGCGTGCTTACAACCTGCACGTTCCCGCCGACCACAAAGCCCAAATTTTCAAGGTGCTTTTTCACCTCGGGCTTACCGCCGATTTTTTTGATAATATTTGTTTCTCCGGCATTTGCCAAACTGAGCGGCATCATACAAAAGCCTCCGTTCCGACCCCGTTTCGGGTATCTTAGTCTTTTTCCTCTTTAAGGCTCACGCCTTATGCTGTCATGTTTTTCTTAAAGTTAGCTTCTCCTAACCTTCAACAGTTAGTTTAGCATAACTAACTCGATTTGTCAATAGGAAATTTGAAAAAATTTACATTTTTTATTTTTTTGTCGAAAAAAGACCGAATTACGGTGTCTGACAGAGAAAAAGAGACGGTTTGTCCGCCTCTTTTTTTATACACTTTTCTTTTACTACTCCCTGTTCTTTAAAATTTCGGTCAGTTTGATTTTACGCAGATACCGCACCAAAAGGACGCGAGTTGCAAAATAGGCAAAAAACACAATCAGCACCACAATCCCGTATTGCAAGGGTGAAACCCGCGCGGGGAAACCGGCATTTACGTTGGAAACGCAAAACGGATAAAGCACGCCGACCAGCACGCGGCACACGGGTATGCCAATCACAACCGCCGCCGTCATCACCCCAAACGAGCTGTTTAAATAAAAGGAATTTACCACCCTTTTACTGTACCCAAGGGCTTTAAGTAAGGAAACCGAAAAACTGCTTCGATCAATTTCCAGCTTCATCAAAAGATACATAACCGCCATAAAAATAATCACCGACACACCTATAAGCATTAAAATCATGTCCCACATCAGCGTCATAAATTTGCTTGCGCCGCTCTGCATGTCCGCTTTGGAAATCTCCGCAAGCAGCATGTTGTGCTTAAAATTCATTTTAGAGTCTGAAAACACCGTGTTGTAATAAAACGTTTCGGACTTCGGACGCCGCTCGCCTGCCTTTAAATCCTCTTTATCGAAATATTTTAAGCCGAACGCATGGCGCATGGCATCGATATTCATAAAAAAGTACAAACCGCTGCCGTACGGCACCTCGCCCGCAATTTCAAAGGCGTATAAGCTGTCGCCCGCATTGTCGCGCAGAATTACTTTGTCGCCTACTTTGTACCCGAACTTAATTCGCACCGAATCGGACATATAAATTTTGTCCGCGTCCTCCGAAAGGGTCGGAGCAAAGCCAAAATACGGATTATCGCTGTCAATACCGAGCAGCGACACCTCCATTTCTCCGCGCGTTAAAGGATAATCTACGTAAAATCCCCTGCTGTACCCCACGCACGAATTTCTCGGCAAGTCGGTCACAGGATTTCGCAAAACATACATGTAGTTAAACTGCACATCGGAGGCAATATCGTCAACATACCCCTTAATGCTGCCGTAGCAGGCAACCGAAAACAAAATCAGTAAAATAGCAGTCACCATGCCGAAAAAGAGGGTAACATTGCCCGAAACCGACCGCAAAAACTGCCGCACTTTATACCGCGTTTCAAATGAAAGACTGCCCAAATCCACAGCCTTTACCCCGCTGCTTTTCGCCGTGCCGCGCATCATGGCAAGGGGTGTTTCATTCAATTTTCCGGAAAGCACCAAGCGGTTTACGGCGTAGGAAAACACCGTCGGCATGCCGAGCGCATATGCCACCAAATACAGCGGATAAACATGTGTAAGCTCGGGGAAAGAATACATGGCAGAATACGAGCCTGCCATGGAATCGGTCAACAAAAATCCCGTTACCGCGCCGATTGCGGCACCCGAGAATGCAACAATCATCGGTATTTTCATGTAATGCGAAAGAATCTCCTTTCGGCTGTAGCCCAAAGCGTACAGCGTGCCGATAACCGGTCGCTCGCGCTCTATCGTTCCGCTCGCAAAAACAGAAAGCATATACACCAAAAGAACCAGCAAAATCACGCCCGCTGCCAGTGCCGCCTGTCTGCCGATTGAGGAATCATCCAATGCGTCGGTAATCCGAATGTTGTATTTTGCCTCGCTGAATGAGGAAAGATTCACAAATTTCGTCTCTCCGCCTTGTTCCAGATAGCAGTTTACCTCTTTTTGCAGCTCATTGATGCCCGACGCAACCGACAGCGCACCGTCCCGCAGCCTGTCCGTTCCGATTTCGGATTTTGAGCCGAGTCCGACGTCGGAAAGTGCGTTCCCTAACTTGTCAATGCCGACCGCCACCGCGCCCGAGGTACCT
>CAKSHV010000234.1 GCA_934457515.1 uncultured Clostridia bacterium | reverse complement strand
GGTGTCATAACCGCAGCTGCCGCAGTTTAACTCTTTTTCGGGCGTATCTTTGCCCATTTTGCGTAATACTTCTTCAATAGAGGTGCTGCCCGGCATAATGTGCTGTGTACCCTCGAACTCAAAGCGCTTTACAAGCTCGTTTGCTTCGGGCTGCGTAACGCCGTAATCTTTTCTGTCCACACCGTCAAAAACGGCGAGGGTATCGATTGCGGGATTGCGATTCTGCTTTTTCATAACAGGACCCGAAACGCAGCTTCCGCTGCACGCCGACATTTCAATAAAGCAGTTATTCAAATTCCCCGACTCGATATCAGCAAGAGTTGACATGCATTTTTCAACACCGTCGATTACGATATAACGGTAGTCATCGCTTAAATCCATACTTTTTAAAATACCACCCGAGGTGGGGAAGAGATTTGTGCGGTGTTTGCCCGACTTTTCCTCCGATGCAGGCATGGAAACGTTTTGGCTGTCAAGCCAAGCATCTAACTCCTCGAAGGTTAAAACAACATCAATAATTCCTTCATATTTTTCGGCTTCTTTCTTTTTGGAAAGGCAAGGCCCGATAAACACAACCTTGCAGCCGGGATGTTCTTGTTTGATTTTTTTGCCGTGCGCCTGCATGGGCGATACAACATTTGCCAAATACGGCAGCGCATTTTCAAAATGACGTTCCACAAGCGCGTTTACAGAGTGACAGCAGGTGGAAATAATAATGCTTTGCTCGTGATTGTTTATAATGCGCTCGTATTCTTTTTTAACGATTTCCGCGCCGACGGCCGTTTCAAAAACGCCTGCAAAGCCAAGCTGTTTCAATGCGCTTTCAATATCCGAAAGATTTGAATGCGGATATTTTGCAGCATAGGAGGGTGCGAGGCTGACATAAACCTCGCACCCGTTATGTATAAGGTCCTGTGCCTTGTCAACATCGTTACGGATTTTTTTTGCATTCTGGGGGCAAATAACATAGCATTCACCGCAGAGAATACATTCGTCATGAATAATGTGCGCCTGTCCGTCGGTCATTTTTAAGGCTTTGACCGGGCAGTGCCGAATGCATTTATAACAGTTTTTGCAGTTTGACTTCTGCGTTTGCAGACAGTGCTGCATACGTGCTCACAACCTTTCCGCAATTAAAGCTTGCTTAAAACTTCGGTTTCGAAAAACTCTTTTGCTGTTTCGGGTTTTACCGAAAACAGCTTGTCGTCAACCGTTACGCTAACGCCGTTAACGCAGTTTTTCATGCAGAACGCGCCGCAAAGTTCAATCTTGTCTTCTAATTTGTTCTCCTTAACAAGGTTTTGCAGTGTGTCAATAATTTGTTTCGAGCCTTTCAAATGGCACGAGCTTCCGATACAGACTGTTACTTTCATGGTTTTCCCTTACCTTTCTGTTCTCTTTTTTTGTTGTATATAACAACATAAAATCCGGCAAAAAACCGCATTTTATGCGTTTTTCAATGAAAATAAGCGGTGCATACCAAAGGTGCGGCACTAAAGCCAAACGCCCCCGGCACACACCGCCAAATTAAATTTTGTTTAAAGGATAGATTCTATTCGTAATCCACAACGTCAATCCAGTTAAGCAAAAATTCACGTTCTTTTTCATTGCCCTTCGAGAGCTGAGATGCTGCAACAATCGGAATCCATTTCTGTACATACTGTTTTGCTGTATCCGTCTTTTTGCAGAATGCGTTGATATACTTTTCAGCGCCCTGAATGTCGCCGTCTAACCAGAACAGCAAGTAGGTTCTTGCTGCGTCTGCTGCGCCGTTACCCTGGGTTACGTGCGACCAGTCGATTACATATGCTTTATCATCTTTTGTAATGATGATGTTGCTGGGGTTTAAGTCGCCGTGGCAAACCTTTTTGTGGTTCGGCATACCGTCTAAACGGGTGTGCAGTTCATAACGTGTGGTTGCATCTAAATCCGCATCGCAGATTTTGTTGTGCATTTTCTCTCTTAATTTGTTTAAGAGGGGAACGCGCTGCTCTAAAATCTCCGCCTGAATGTCTACCAAACGGTTAATGTATTCTTCTTTCTTATCCGGATTTTCTTTCATCAAAACTTCAAGGGTTTTGCCTTCAATGAACTCGGAAACAATAGCCCATTTACCGTCAACCTTGGTAACCTCCAAAAGCTTCGGAACGTTAAGAGAGGTTTCTTCCACTCTTGCCTGGTTCAAAGCTTCGTTTAAAACATTGGCTTTGGAATAGTTTTCATTGAAAACTTTAATAACTTTGTCACCGTCACGATAAACGGTTTTGGTAGTTCTGACAGCAATTACTTTTTCAAGTTTCATTATTTTTTACCTCCATAATAAGCGTTCAGATACATTTGCTTAATTTCACTCATAAGCGGATATCTCGGGTTTGCGCCCGTGCACTGGTCATCGAATGCCTGTTCGGTCATTTCGTCGAGACGTGCAAGGAAGTCTTTCTCATCAATATCGTAGTCTTTGATGGTCTTTTTAATGCCAACTCTTTCTTTCAGTTCGTCAATTGCTTTAATCAGATTCTCTAATTTTTCGGAATCATTCTTGCCCTTAATGCCGAGTGCGTCTGCAACTTCTGCATATCTTGCTAAAGTATGCGGATGGTCATACTGCGGGAATGTACCCATCTTTGCGGGAACTTCTGCCGCATTGAAACGCAGAACCTCGTCAATCATCAGTGCGTTTGCAATACCATGGGGGAGGTGATGGA